>NZ_VJOL01000110.1 GCF_007556705.1 Tepidimonas thermarum
CAGTTCTATATCCGGCCTGTTGTGCAGGAATAGACCTGCTGGCCCTGATGGAATCCGCTGACCCGCGCCTCATTCTCCTGAAGGACTCGAAGTCCTTGTAAGCCATACAGGCTTGGCGGGTCACGGTCTGACCTGTTTGCCATCACACTGTTATCGACCTTGCGCAACCTTTACGGCGGCCACTCCTTTCATCAAAGTGGTTGATACACCCGTCAGTTGCCTATGCCGGCTGACTGACGAACTCCTTTTGGTACGTCCGCTCATGGGCGAGAATCGCCCAGATCGTCCGCGCCATCTTGTTGGCCAGTGCCACGACCGCCACATTGAGCGGTCGGCGCTGGCGTAGTTCTGTCACCCAAGGGCCGGGATCTTTCGCTGTCGTGAGAACTGCACGAGCTCCGTGGATCAGCAATGTTCGCAAGTAAGTGTCGCCGCGCTTACTGATCCCGAGGAGTTTGATCCGCCCGCCGGTCCCCGTCTGTCGCGGCACCAGGCCAGCGAAGGCAGCGAACTCGCGCCCGGACTTGAATGCTTTAGCATCGCCCATGATGGCGACTGCGGCCGTGGCCGTGAGCGGCCCGACACCGGGAATCTCGGCAATCCGCTTGCAGGCATCGTCTTGCTTGAGCCAGAGCTTGATGCGCTGTTCGATGGTGGCGATTTCTTCGTCCATCTTGCCAATACGTGCCCATTGCTCGCGTAGGGTGTCGATCACCATCGCCGGCAATCTGTCGGACAGTCTGGCCAGTGCATCGGTGATGCCTTTCCTGATGCCGGCCTTGCCTTGCGGCATAACTTCACCGTATTCAGTGAGCAAGCCACGCAGGCCGTTGATCTGGGCGGTACGGAACTTGACCAGCTGGCTGCGCATCCGGTGCAGGGCCAGGATCGCCTGTTGTTCTTCGGTCTTGATGGCGACTGCTTTGACGTGGGGCTGTTGCACGGCGGTCCAGATTGCCCGCGCATCCTGCCGGTCGTTCTTGTTACCGATCACGAAGGGTTTCACCGCTTTGCCTGGAAGCAGCTTGACCTGGTGACCCATCGCCGTGAGTTTCCTCGCCCAGTGCTGCGCACCGCCGCAGGCTTCCATGCCGATCAGGCACGGCTGCCGATTGGCAAAGTGTTCGAGGAACTTCTCACGCTTGAGCTGCAGGCTTACGATTTCTCCAGTCTCCATGTCAATCCAGTGCAACTGAAACACCCGTTTGGCGATATCGATGCCGACCACTGTTTTGCTACCATTCATTTCGGACCCTCCGGTTTGCCTGTGAAGATCTTCGTATCTTCCACCTTTGGCACTTCGATGCCGTCGGCCCGTGAGGGTCCACCCTTTAACCCACCACCTTCGCAGAGTTATCCACGGCGCCGGGCGCCGCAGGTCCTTCTCTACCGCAGGTGGCCGGCGCGGTGGATAACTCGTGTTCAGCGCTCACGGGGTGGGAGGCGTCCATTCAATTCTCCT
>NZ_VJOL01000111.1 GCF_007556705.1 Tepidimonas thermarum
AGACGCGCCCGGCTGTGATCGTGAGCAACGACGCGGCCAATCGACACCTTTCTCGTGTGGTCGTGGTGCCTTTGACTAGCAACACCGGGCGACAGTATCCCGGCGAAGCCGTCGTAACTGTCGGCGGGCAGAGCAGCAAAGCGATGGCTGACCAGATCATGGCCGCCGACAAGTCGCGTCTCAAGGAAAAGCTTGGCACGCTGTCCAAGCCAGATATGTTGGCTGTTGAGGACGCGATTAAGGTGCATTTAGCGCTACCACGATGAAAAAGTTCGACGAGTTACTAGCCCGCGTCCAGAAGATTCACGCCCGGATCGGTAACGTCCGCCGCGACTACCTGCACAAGGCCACGACCACGATCAGCCAAAACCACGCGATGGTGTGCATCGAGGACTTGCAGGTGCGAAACATGTCCAGGTCGGCGGCAGGCACAACCGAGAATCCGGGCAAGAATGTTCGGGCCAAGTCTGGCCTGAACAAGTCCATCCTCGATCAAGGCTGGTTCGAGTTCCGCCGACAACTGGACTACAAGCTGGCATGGGCCGGCGGGCATCTCATCGTCGTGCCGCCGCAGAACACGTCGCGGACGTGCCCGGCCTGCGGCCATGTGTCGGCGGACAACCGCCGTTGCCAAGCCCGGTTTCTATGCGTCGAATGCGGTTTCGAGGAAAACGCCGATCTGGTCGGCGCGATCAACATCCTTTCTCGCGGGATGCAACTGTTGCGAGACGAAGGGCAGGACACGCCGCACGCTTGCGGTGGGATGGAGGCGCTTGCCTCTGTCAGCCCGGATGGCCTGTGGATCGAACCGCACAGGCGGTCGGAAGCAGGAACCCACCGAAGCGACTCATTCCGGCTCGATGCCGGGGTGAGCGCCGTAGGAATCCCCCGACTTTAGGCGGGGGAGGATGTCAACTACAAGCCGGCCACTTTTCTTTGCCCCATTCCCCGCGCGCTAGCGCGCCAGCCCCGCCCCTTCGCGGCAGTAGCGCTGCGAGCGCAGGCCCGGTGGTCGCGCCCTGCTAAGCCTTTGGCCGTGGCGCGCCCGTCCGCTGTTTTACGGGGTAGCGGTGGCGCGCCGGGGGGGCGTATGCATCCCCCCCTTGGGGGGGGCACTTATATGGTGGAACGCCAGCCTTGCCCCTTCGCGGCCAGTGGCGCAGCGAGCGCAGGCCGGTGGATTAGAAAAAGATTAGAAGAGGATTAGGGGGTCACCCGCCGCCCGCGTAAGTATTTGATTTATATCGAGTTTTGGCCTGTTCGGCCTGTGGATAGCGTACCTGCTGGAACGGTATCGCCTACCTGCTGGAACGGCATCGCCTACCTGCTGGAACGGCATCGCCTACCTGCTGGAACGGTATAGCGTGGGTGCTGGAACGGTATCAGGTGCGAGGCTTCCGGCGCTGCACTGCCTTCTTGACCAGGTGCCGCCGCTGCGCTAC
>NZ_VJOL01000112.1 GCF_007556705.1 Tepidimonas thermarum
TTTTCGGTGGCCATGGCGTCCTCGTTGAGGGTGAAGCGAAACGCCGCTTCGTCACCCGCGCGGTAGTGCTGCGCGGGCGCATCGGCGGCGCGCGCCTCGGCCACATCCAGCACGCGCGGCACGTCGCCTTCGGTGCTGGCCAGGCGGGCCAACAGCTCGGGGCTGATGGTGAGCAGGTCGCAGCCCGCCAGCGCCAGAATCTGCCCGGTGTTGCGAAAGCTCGCGCCCATGACCTCGGTGGCGATGCCATGCCGCTTGTAGTAGCGCCAAATGCGGGTGACCGACTGCACGCCGGGGTCGTGGACGCCGGCCATGGCGGCCTCGTCCCACTGCGCGCCCGCGCGGGCCTTGTGCCAATCGTAGATGCGGCCGACGAAGGGCGAAATCAGGCGCACGCCGGCGTCGGCGCAGGCCACGGCCTGGCAAAAGGCAAACAGCAGCGTCAGGTTGGTGTGGATGCCTTCGCGCTCCAGCACCTCGGCGGCGCGGATGCCTTCCCACGTGGCGGCGATTTTGATCAGCACGCGCTCGCGCGGCACGCCCTCGGCTGCGTAGAGGGCGATCAGGCGCCGCGCGCGCTCGATGGTGGCGGCGCTGTCAAAGCTCAGCCGCGCATCGACCTCCGTGGACACGCGCCCGGGCACGGTGCGCAAAATCTCGGTGCCAAAGCGCACCAGCAGGCGGTCCACCACCTCATCCAGCGGCCGGCTGCGGTGGCGCGCCAGCACATCGTCGAGCAGCGGGGCGTATTCTGGCTTGAGCACGGACTTGAGAATGAGCGACGGGTTGGTGGTCGCGTCGCGCGGCTGGTACTGCGCGATTTGCAAAAAGTCGCCGGTGTCGGCCACCACGATGGTGTGGCGCTTGAGGGCGTCGAGCTGGTTCATGGTCGATGGCGCAGGAACGAAAACCTGGGAGAGGGAGGAGGACGGCGTTTACGCCAGCGGCACGCGCAGCCGCTCGATCACGGGTCGGCTGTCGGGGCGCACGCCGCGCCACCAGGCAAACGCTTCGGCCGCCTGCTCGACGAGCATGCCCACGCCATCGGCCAGCTGCCCGACACCGGCATCGCGCGCCTGTTGCAAAAAAGGCGTGAGACCCTTGCCGTACACCATGTCGTAGGCCAGACCGTCCGCGGCGAACAGACCCGGCGGCAGCGGCAGGGGGGCGGACGACAG
>NZ_VJOL01000113.1 GCF_007556705.1 Tepidimonas thermarum
AGTCGGAAAAGCTGGTCTGCATCATCGCTGCTACTGCCCCCAAGCCGTACCAGGGATTGTTCCACATCCTGCGGCGCTCAGGCTTCCCGCGCAGGGGGCGGGAGGGGAATAAATCAGTGTTTCCCTAGCTGCCGCAACATCGGCATTGTTTGTTAGATGCGTAGACCACAACGTTTCAAGCGTAGGGCTATCCCCCCCAGCAAGAGATTTCATCGCTGCAACGACTAGCTTAGCGCGATCACGTAGGAACTCGTTGTAGTCAACCTCCAGTTTTTGTTTGAGCAAATCACCTTCCATGCCGGCGTAATGCGCTTTGCAAAGCAAGTCGAAAGAAATCAAATGGGACTTCAGACGCTCTCGAACCACGTTCTCGTCGGCCCAATCAACGCGCTCTTGCAGGTACTCCAGTGGGTCTTTGCGGCCAATCATCCGATTGGTTTTCCACGTAATGAGTGCGCAATTTAATGCCAAGTAGCTTGGCATCCCGACTTCCGATAGCAGCGCATCCGGGAAAATATGGTGATATTCACGCCTTTGAATGCTGTCGTAGGTTGCTGGTTTGTGATCTGCAAAATCGATCGCGCCAAGATAGGTCGTTACCGCCAAAATGGCGCGAGCTTCTATACCCGCCGCTTTTGGCCAACCGGCAGCCATCAGTGAGTCCACATCGGCCAGTGGAAATTCGGAACGATTCAGGACTGGCACCGCCGCCAAGTCGGCATCGCTAAAGCCGGGATTTTTTAGCAATTCCTTGATAGCTTTGAAGTCGGCAAATGCACGCGATGCCGCGGAGTTCTCGTAGCGATCGGTAAAGAATGCAGACCATAGGTAGCGTCGTAGAAGCTTCTCCGCTTTAGCCAGGAAATCACCATCCTCTGGAATGAATTCATAAGCAGCCGCAATGACTGGCAACACGGCATTCGTCGGCAACCGAGCTTCGTCGAATACGCGCTGGCCGTCCAAGAACAACGCCATGCGTTCAAGCCCGCGCTGCAGCTTCGGCCAGTTGGCGAGCATCTGCTTCTTGTCCATCTCGATCATGCCACGCGTGTTGGGTAGCTTTTCTTGCAGCAATGCAGAGGTGGACAAAATAAGATCGGACACATTACCGTAACGCGCCGCTATTGGACATTTTTCTTTCAAGCTCGCTTCAAGCTCGTGCAAAGACGTCTCGGCTACACTTTCGACTTCAGTTGTGTATCGTTCTTTCTGTAAATTCCATTTTGCCGGTTGTCTGCTGGGCGGGGATCTCCGGCGCTACGCGCCTACGCTCCCCGCCCAGCAGACAGCGCGAGGGTGGGTCTGACGCCATGACTTCGAGAAAGGAGTGTAACCCTCATGGCAATACGAGTCGAAACCAACCCCTTGGAAGCCGCTTATGCGATCTTGCTCGAGAACGGACTGGATGGCGC
>NZ_VJOL01000114.1 GCF_007556705.1 Tepidimonas thermarum
GATGTAGCTGAACATCGCCCCCTGGAAGTCTTGACTGCCTCTCATCGTGCTCGTCTGCGTTGTTCTCGGTTGGCCTCAGATCGTACCGCCCGACGCGGGGGGTGGCGAGGGATTTTTCAACGGCCTGCTAGGTTTCCCCGGCGGGCGCATGTATCAGCACTACATCGATAGCTTATCTTGTGTGTTCAAACATTCAAGTGGGTTTTGTCGGGGGTGTTGAATATTTTTCCGCGAACTGCACTTCGATGTCCATCGCGCCGTGCAACACCCGGACGATGCGCACCAGACCAGGCTCCTCAACGAAAAACACAACGTAGTTGCCGTAGGCGCAAGAGCGGATGCCTTCGCCAAGTTCCGGCCTGGGCCGGTAGGCTTGGGGCGCCTGCGTGATCTTTCGGCACTGCGCGCGCAGCTCCCGAACAAAACTCATCGCCCGCCGAGGGTTGTCGCGAGCGATGTACAGGCCGATGTCGTTCAGATCTCTCCTGGACTGCGGGGTATAGACCAAGCGCGTCATACGGCTTTTTCAGCCATTGCTTGCAGCTTGGCTTCCAACTCGTCAAACACTTCCTCCTCCGACAGGTCCGGCCCGCTGGCCAGCCCCACCGCAATCGCTTCGCGCAGTGCTTGCAGCTTGGCCGCTTGTTCGGCTTCGCGCTCCTCGAGCAGGCGCAGTGCGGCGCGCACCACCTCGCTGACGTTGTTGAAGCGGCCCGAGGCGACCTGCTGGCGGATGAAGGCCTCGAAATGAGAACCGAGCGCCACAGTGGTTGGCATCGCAATTCCTCCTGACGACTAATAACAGTTATTAGACTCAGCCTGCCGTCCTTTGTCAACAATTGCCCCAATCCAGCCACGTACCAAAGCGCCGATCCCGCTGCAGGGCCACTGCCCCCGACCGCCTCCAGCGCATCCCGCCCGGCCGGCGCAACGCCGGTGTTCTTACCGACCATCATCTGCCCGAGTGCTGTGGCACCCGACAGTCGGTCGAGCCAGGCGCGCACGCCGCCCGCGCCGGGCAGCCAGGCGAACACCCCGCCCAGAAACGACAACGCCCACCGGGGCTTGCGGCGGGCGCATGTATCAGCACTACATCGATAGCTTATCTTGTGTGTTCAAACATTCAAGTGGGTTTTGTCGTCGGGTACTGTATTTTCACGCGCGAAGCGCCACGAGCGGATTGTGCAACCTCTTTTCTGTAAATTTCCGGTTGGGTGGTCATGACAACCGGGTTACAGGTTGAAGTTGAGATAGACCTTGCCGGTCAGCCACTCGTCGTCGAGTTCGGCGAGCATTGCGGAA
>NZ_VJOL01000115.1 GCF_007556705.1 Tepidimonas thermarum
ATGGGCAAAACGGCCTGCAAACCGGCCGAAATGCACGTCGCAATCGCTGCGCAGCCACGTCTGGGCGGCTCGTTTCTTCGAAAGCAGCGTCACTGGTGCGTTCGAAGGGTATTTTTTCAACGGCCTGCTAGGTGGGCGTTGTCGTTTCTGGGCCTGGCGTTCGCCTGGCTGCCCGGCGCTGGAGACTCCCCATGAAGCTGCTTATCACCCGTGCGGCGGTCATCGCTGCCGATGGCGGCGTGCGCGCGTTCGTGCCGGGCCTGACGGTCGAGGTCGATGCGGCCACCGCCCAACAGATCCTGGCGCAGCAAGCAGGCGTCGCTGTCGAGCTCGCCCAAGCGCTGCCGGCCCAGGCCGAGCCCGTCTCGCCGACTCAGACGAGCGCGACTGCCAACCAGCCGCGCCGCCGTAAGAGCGCCGATGCTGAAACTTGACCTCAGCGCCGATGTGGCCAGGACGACCGCGTATCTTTCGCAGACGGCCAGGAAGCGCGTCCCGAGTGCCGTCGCCAAGGCGCTGACCCGCACCGCGTACGATGCCCGCGATGCGGTGCGCGCCGTGATGCCTCAGAGGTTCACCATCCGCCGGCCTTGGGTTGTCCAGGGCGTTGGCGTCACGCCCGCGAACCCGCGCACGCTCAGTGCCGAAGTCTGGTCGCGCGACCGCGTCATGGCGCTGCAGGAGACGGGCGGCGTCAAGACCGGCAAGCTGGCGATCCCCATGGGTCGGATGGCCGCCAAAGCCAAGACCCAGGTCATCCCCAAGAGCCAGTGGCCGCGCGCGATGCTGGCGAAGAAGGGCGTGTTCGTCCGCCGTGGCGCCGTATTCGAGCGCAAAGGCAAGGCCATTCAGGCCCTGTACCTGCTGCGCCGTCAGCAGAAGGTCGAACCGCGCTTTGGCATGGCCGACACCGTGCGAAGCGTGGCTCTGCGGGAGTACCAACGGCAGATGGAGCGGGCGCTGCGGGAAGAGTTGACGAAGGG
>NZ_VJOL01000116.1 GCF_007556705.1 Tepidimonas thermarum
ATGGCAAAGGAAAAATTCGAGCGGACCAAGCCGCACGTCAACGTGGGCACGATTGGTCACGTGGACCACGGCAAGACGACGCTGACGGCGGCGATCACGACGGTGCTGGCCAGCAAGTTTGGTGGTCAGGCCAAGAAGTACGACGAAATTGACGCGGCGCCCGAAGAAAAGGCGCGCGGCATCACCATCAACACCGCGCACGTCGAATACGAAACCGCCAACCGCCACTACGCGCACGTGGACTGCCCCGGCCACGCCGACTACGTCAAGAACATGATCACCGGCGCGGCCCAGATGGACGGCGCCATCCTGGTCGTCTCGGCTGCCGACGGTCCCATGCCGCAAACGCGCGAACACATCCTGCTGGCGCGCCAAGTGGGCGTGCCCTACATCATCGTGTTCCTCAACAAGTGCGACATGGTCGATGACGCCGAGCTGCTCGAGCTCGTCGAAATGGAAGTGCGCGAGCTGCTCTCCAAGTACGACTTCCCTGGCGACGACATCCCCATCATCAAAGGCTCGGCGCTCAAAGCCCTCGAAGGCGACAAAGGCGAACTCGGCGAGCAAGCCATCATGAAGCTCGCCGAAGCGCTCGACACCTACATCCCCACGCCCGAGCGCGCCATCGACGGCACCTTCCTCATGCCCGTCGAAGACGTCTTCTCCATCTCGGGCCGTGGCACCGTCGTCACCGGCCGCATCGAGCGCGGCATCATCAAAGTTGGCGACGAAGTCGAAATCGTGGGCATTCGCCCCACCGCCAAGACCACCTGCACCGGCGTGGAAATGTTCCGCAAGCTCCTCGACCAAGGCCAAGCGGGCGACAACGTCGGCATCTTGCTGCGCGGCACCAAGCGCGAAGAAGTCGAGCGCGGCCAAGTGCTGGCCAAGCCCGGCTCGATCACGCCGCACACCCACTTCACCGGTGAGGTCTACGTGCTGAGCAAGGAAGAAGGCGG
>NZ_VJOL01000117.1 GCF_007556705.1 Tepidimonas thermarum
GGAACCACTGAACAAAAAAGCTCGTACACCGCACACTCGCTCACGCTCGCTGTGAGGTCAGCGCAAATCACCCCAAGGCAGCCTCTGAGGCGCCCAAAGTGCCCTCGCGGCGGTGCAAAACCCGCCCGGTGGCCCGCCTCGGGGGCGTTTTTTCATGCAGCAGACGCACTTCGGGTATCGTTGTTCAACATCCACTTGCGCGCCAGCCACACATTGGCCAAGGCAAACAGCGTCATGAGCTGCGCGGTGTTCTTGGCCAGCCCGCGATAGCGCGTCTTACGGTAACCAAAGAGGTTCTTGACGATGTGAAAGGGGTGCTCGGCCTTGGCACGAATGCTCGCCTTGATGCGCTCGAGCTCGGCCAGCACCGCGCCCATCGGGCTCTTGGTATCCAGCGCACGGCGCTTGCCAGGGCGCATGGCCACGTGCCATTTGACGTCTTTGCCCTGGACCTCTTTGCGCTTGTCCACGCCTTGGTAGCCCGCATCGGCAAAGACGTCGCGTTCCTCACCGTGCAGCAGTTGGCTCGCTTGCGTCACATCGCTGACGTTGGCGGCGGTGCCTACCACCGTGTGCACCAGGCCCGAGTCGGCATCCACCCCGATGTGGGCCTTCATGCCAAAGTACCACTGGTTGCCCTTTCTGGTTTGGTGCATTTCGGGGTCGCGGCTGCGTGTGCGGTTCTTGGTCGAGCTCGGTGCGGCAATGAGCGTGGCGTCCACCACCGTGCCTTGCCTGAGCATCAAGCCCTTGGCAGCAAGGTGCGCGTTGATGGTGGCAAAGATGGCTTCGGTCAGGTGCCGCTCTTGGAGCACGCGGCGAAATTTCAACAGCGTGGTGGCGTCCGGTGCGGCCTCGCGCCCAAGGTCGATGCCCACAAAGCG
>NZ_VJOL01000118.1 GCF_007556705.1 Tepidimonas thermarum
GCGTTTTAGGGCTATCGACTTTCAGTGTTCCAACTCGGAGCAGAGTCTTGACATTGCCGCTCATGTCGCATAACACATCAATGTGTTATATTTCGTTTGCGGAGGCGGTCATGCACTTCAATATCTATCTCGACGACACCACCGGGCAGCAACTCAACGCCATGGCCGAGCAGACCGGTGAGAGTCGCAATGCGCTCATCCGCAAAGCGATCAGCGAGTGGCTCGCGCATCAGTCCCAGCCGCAGTGGCCGGAAGTCGTGGCGAACTTCAAGGGCATGGCCGATGCGCCGCCGTTCGAAGCCGGCCGCGACAAGCTCGCCCCTCCCGTCGAGGATCCGCTGGCGTGAAGTATCTGCTCGACACCTGCACGATCTCGGACTTCGTCAAAGGCCAGCCCGGCGTGATGGCGCGCGTCAAGGCGACTTCGCCGAAACTGATCGTCGTCTCGGCACTGACGCGGATGGAGATTGACTACGGGCTGGCGCTCAACAGCGAACGCGCCAGGAGGCTCGCGCCGATGCTCGATGCCTTCTTCTCGGTCATCACGACCGTGCCCTTCGATGTGGCCGACGCGCAGGCGGCGGCGGTCATTCGTGCCGCCTTGCGCGCCCAAGGCCAGCCCATCGGCGCGTATGACGTCTTGATCGCCGGCACCGCGGTGGCGCGCGGTCTGATCGTGGTGACGTCCAATGTCGGCGAGTTCAGTCGGGTGAGCGGCTTGCAGGTGGAGAACTGGCGGTAGCAGCTGCAAATCACCCCTTCGTCAACTCTTCCCGCAGCGCCCGCTCCATCTGCCGTTGGTACTCCCGCAGAGCCACGCTTCGCACGGTGTCGGCCATGCCAAAGCGCGGTTCGACCTTCTGCTGACGGCGCAGCAGGTACA
>NZ_VJOL01000119.1 GCF_007556705.1 Tepidimonas thermarum
GCGCCATCCAGTCCGTTCTCGAGCAAGATCGCATAAGCGGCTTCCAAGGGGTTGGTTTCGACTCGTATTGCCATGAGGGTTACACTCCTTTCTCGAAGTCATGGCGTCAGACCCACCCTCGCGCTGTCTGCTGGGCGGGGAGCGTAGGCGCGTAGCGCCGGAGATCCCCGCCCAGCAGACAACCGGCAAAATGGAATTTACAGAAAGAACGATACACAACTGGTGCGGGTGGTGGCATCGCGGTGCCAGCGCGGGCGATGAACGGCACAGGAGGCCCCATGTCAGACCCCACCCCGACCAAGATGCGTTTTCACGTGGAGGCACGGCGCGTGGACGCGCACGGCAGCCTTGCGCGTTGCAAGGAGGCGCAGATAACGCTCGACACCGACCTCGCGGGCAACCCCGGCGCCTTCAACCCGGCCGAATTGCTGCTCGCGGCGCTTGCGGCCTGCATGATCAAGGGCATCGAGCGCGTGGTGCCGATCCTGAAGTTCCAGTTGCGCGGCGTCGAAGTGATCGTCGAGGGCGTGCGACAGGACGTGCCGCCGAAGATGGAGTCGATCCGCTACGACATCATCGTCGACACCGACGAGAGCGACCGGCGCCTGCGGCTGCTGCACGACAACGTGCGCAAGTACGGCACCGTGTTCAACACGGTGAGTTGTGTATCGTTCTTTCTGTAAATTCCATTTTGCCGGTTGTCTGCTGGGCGGGGATCTCCGGCGCTACGCGCCTACGCTCCCCGCCCAGCAGACAGCGCGAGGGTGGGTCTGACGCCATGACTTCGAGAAAGGAGTGTAACCCTCATGGCAATACGAGTCGAAACCAACCCCTTGGAAGCCGCTTATGCGATCTTGCTCGAGAACGGACTGGATGGCGC
>NZ_VJOL01000012.1:0-17500 GCF_007556705.1 Tepidimonas thermarum
AGCAAGATCGCATAAGCGGCTTCCAAGGGGTTGGTTTCGACTCGTATTGCCATGAGGGTTACACTCCTTTCTCGAAGTCATGGCGTCAGACCCACCCTCGCGCTGTCTGCTGGGCGGGGAGCGTAGGCGCGTAGCGCCGGAGATCCCCGCCCAGCAGACAACCGGCAAAATGGAATTTACAGAAAGAACGATACACAACTAATTCAGGCCTACCGCAAGACGCCCGTGGGCCAACTGCCCTACGGCTTGCAAAAGCGCGTGGACCTGGGCCGCGCCCTGGCCATGGAGCCGCAGGTGCTGCTGCTGGACGAGCCGATGGCGGGCATGAACGTCGAGGAAAAGCAGGACATGTGCCGCTTCATCCTCGACGTCAACGACGAATTCGGCACCACCATCGTGCTCATCGAACACGACATGGGCGTGGTGATGGACATCTCCGACCGCGTGGTGGTGCTGGACTACGGCAAAAAGATCGGCGACGGCACGCCCGATGAGGTGCGCAACAACGAAGACGTCATCCGCGCCTACCTGGGCACCAGCCACTAAAAGGAGCCACGACGATGGGATTTTTCCTCGAAACGCTGTTCGGCGGCCTCATGGCCGGCATGTTGTATTCGCTGGTGGCGCTTGGCTTCGTGCTGATCTTCAAGGCCTCGGGCGTGTTCAATTTCGCCCAGGGTGCGATGGTGCTGTTTGCGGCCCTGGCGATGGCGCGCTTTTCGGAGTGGTTCCCGCAATGGTTCGGTTTTGAGAGCCTGCTGCTGGCCAACCTGTTGGCGTTTGCGGCCGCAGCGGCCCTGATGTTCGTCGTTGCCTGGCTGGTGGAAGCGCTGGTGCTGCGGCACTTGGTCAACCAGGAGGGCGCCACGTTGCTCATGGCGACGCTGGGCATCACCTATTTCCTCGACGGCCTGGGACAGACGCTGTTTGGCAGCGACATCTACCAGATCAACATCGGCATGCCCAAGGACCCGATTTTCGTCCTGGAGGGCATGTTCGAAGGCGGCATCCTGCTCAACCAGGAGGACCTGATCGCCGCCGGCATTGCCGCGCTGCTGGTGGCGGCGCTGTCGCTGTTCTTCCAAAAAACCAGCACCGGCCGCGCCCTGCGCGCGGTGGCCGACGACCACCAGGCCGCGCAATCCATCGGCATCCCGCTCAACCGCATCTGGGTCATCGTGTGGTGCGTGGCGGGCGTGGTCGCGCTGGTGGCCGGGATGATCTGGGGCTCCAAGCTCGGCGTGCAGTTTTCGCTGACCACGGTGGCGCTGCGCGCGCTGCCGGTCATCATCCTGGGCGGTCTGACCTCCGTGCCCGGCGCGATCGTTGGCGGGCTCATCATCGGCGTCGGCGAAAAGCTCTCCGAGGTCTACATCGGGCCGCTGGTCGGGGGCGGTATCGAAATCTGGTTTGCGTACGTGGTGGCCCTCGTCGTCCTGCTGTTTCGCCCGCAGGGTCTGTTCGGCGAAAAAATCATCGACCGCGTGTGAGGTAAACGACCATGTTCTACAGAGAAAACGGCCAGTTCAAAACCAGCTACCACGCGGACCAGCAAATCTTTCCCATCGCGCAGGACCGCTGGGCCATCCTCGCGCTCGTGGCGTTTGCCTTCATCGGTGTGCCGCTGCTGGCTGACGAGTACCTGTTTCGCGCCATCCTGATCCCGTTTTTGATCCTGTCGCTGGCCGCCATCGGGGTCAACATCCTGGTGGGCTACTGCGGCCAGATTTCGCTGGGCTCCGGCGCCTTCATGGCGGTGGGCGCGTACATGGCCTACAACGCCTTCGTGCGCCTCGAGGGCATGCCGCTGATCGTCGCGCTGCTCATCGGCGGGCTGTGCGCCACGATCGTGGGGATGTTTTTTGGCATTCCCAGCCTGCGCGTCAAGGGCTTGTACCTGGCCGTGGCGACGCTGGCGGCGCAGTTCTTTTGCGACTGGGCGTTTTTGCGCATCGGCTGGTTCACCAACAACAACCCCTCGGGCTCGGTCTCGGTGTCCAACCTCAGCGTGTTGGGCTGGCGCATCGACAGCCCGGTCGAAAAATACCTGTTCTGCCTGGGCTTTGTCGTGGTCTTTGGCCTGCTGGCCAAAAACCTGGTGCGCAGCGCCATCGGACGCGAGTGGATGGCCATCCGCGACATGGACGTGGCTGCGGCCGTGATCGGCATCCGCCCGATGTACGCCAAGCTCAGCGCCTTTGCCGTGAGCTCCTTCATCATCGGCGTGGCCGGCGCGCTGTGGGGCTTCGTGCACCTGGGCTCGTGGGAACCGGCGGCGTTCAGCGTGGACCGCTCGTTTCAGCTGCTGTTCATGGTCATCATCGGTGGGCTGGGCTCCATCATGGGCAGCTTCTTCGGCGCTGCGTTCATCGTCATCCTGCCCATCTTCCTGAACCAGTTCCTGCCCTGGCTGGGCGGGTTGTTCGGGATTGACGTCTCCACCGCCACGGTGTCCCATGTCGAGTACATGGTGTTTGGCGCGCTGATCGTGTGGTTCCTGATCGTGGAGCCGCACGGCCTGGCCAAGCTGTGGAGTGTGGGCAAGCAAAAACTGCGCATTTGGCCTTTCCCGCACTGAGCCAGTGTTTTCCACCCCGTGCTTCACCCTAGAGGAGACCAACCATGAAGCAACGTCCCACCCTGCTGGCCGCCGCCGCGGCCGCCGCCGTGCTCTCGAGCACCCTGGTCGGTGCGCCTGCCCACGCGCAGGCCAAGCCACAGGCCAAACCGCAGGCGACCACGCAAGCCATAGAGCAGTTCTTCCCCGTGCTGGTGTACCGCACCGGTGCTTATGCCCCTAACGGGGTGCCATGGGCCAACGGGTTTGTGGACTACCTCAAGCTCACCAACGCGCGCGGCGGCATCAACGGTGTCAAGATCGTCTGGGAAGAGTGCGAAACCGGCTACGCCACCGACCGTGGCGTCGAGTGCTACGAGCGCCTCAAGGGCAAGAATGGTGGCGCCACGATGTTCCAACCCCTGTCCACCGGCATCACCTTCGCGCTGACCGAAAAGGCGCCCGTGGACAAAATTCCGCTCATCACCGCCGGCTACGGCCGCAGCGAATCGCAGGATGGCGGTGTGTTCAAGTGGAACTTCCCGCTGGCGGGCACCTACTGGGTGGCCGGGGACGTGCTCATCCAGCACATCGCCAAGAAAGAAGGCGGCTTCGACAAGCTCAAGGGCAAAAAGATTGCGCTGGTCTACCACGACAGCCCCTTCGGCAAGGAAGCGATCCCGATCCTGCAGGAGCGCGCGGCCATGCATGGCTTCCAGGTGCTGCTGCTGCCGGTGCCCCACCCCGGCGTGGAGCAGAAGTCCACCTGGCTGCAAATTCGCCAACAGCGCCCCGACTATGTGCTCAACTGGGGCTGGGGCGTGATGAACTCCACCCTGCTCAAGGAGGCGCAGGCGGTGGGCTACCCGCGTGAGAAGATCTACGGCGTCTGGTGGGCCGGCGCCGAGCCCGATGTCAAAGACATTGGCATGGGCGCCAAGGGCTACAACGCCATCACCATGCAGCACGGTGCGGAACCGAACGCGCCCTTCGTCAAGGAAATCCTGGAGAAGGTGCACGCCAAGGGTCAGGGCACGGGTCCGAAGGAGGAGGTCGGCTCGGTGCTGTACGTGCGCGGGGCGATGAGCGCGATGCTCGCCGTCGAGGGGGTGCGCGCCGCGCAGGAGCGCTTTGGCAAGGGCAAGGTCATGACCGGCGAGCAGGTGCGCTGGGGCTTGGAAAACCTCAACCTCACGCAGGCCAAGCTCGACGCCCTGGGCTTCAAGGGCGTGATGCGGCCGATCTCGACGAGCTGCCAGGACCACATGGGCGCGGCCTGGGCGCGCATCCACACGTGGGATGGCACCAAGTGGGAGTTCACCAGCGACTGGTACCAGGCGGACGAGCAAATCCTCAAGCCGATGGTGCGCGCCGCGGCCGACAAGTACGCCGCCGAGAAGAAGCTGCAACGCCGCACGCCGCAGGACTGCCAGTCCTGATGGCCCTGGCAGGGGTCGGTCGGCCCGCGCCGACCACCCCGCAGCGGGGGCAGGCACTCCGCGGCCCCCGCCACCACCCGCCAGCGTCGGTCCGCGGCGCTGACGCGTGGTGCCTGCGCACCCAGCCACGTTACCGAGGTCACCCCATGACGACACCCGCACCCGTCCTCACCGTCAACGGCATCGAGGTCATCTACAACCACGTCATCCTCGTGCTCAAGGGCGTCTCGCTGCAGCTCGCCGAGGGCCAGATCGCCGCCATCCTGGGCGGCAACGGCGCCGGCAAGACCACCACCTTGCGCGCCATCTCCAACCTGCTCAAGGGCGAGCGCGGCGAAGTCACCAAGGGCTCGATCGAGCTGCGCGGCGAGCGCATCGAGAACCTCACGCCCGCCGACCTCGTCAAGCGCGGCGTGGTGCAGGTGATGGAAGGGCGCCACTGCTTTGCCCACCTGACGATCGAGGAAAACCTGCTGACCGGCGCCTACACGCGCAAGGACAAAGGTGAAATCGCCGCCAATCTGGAGAAGGTCTACACCTACTTCCCGCGCCTCAAGACACGTCGCACCAGCCAGGCGGCCTACACCTCCGGCGGTGAGCAGCAGATGTGCGCCATCGGCCGCGCGCTCATGGCCAACCCCAGTGTCGTGCTGCTCGACGAGCCGTCGATGGGCCTGGCGCCACAGATCGTCGAGGAAGTGTTCGAGATCGTCAAGGACCTCAACCAAAAGGAAAAGGTCAGCTTCCTGATCGCCGAACAAAACACCAACATGGCCCTGCGCTACGCCAACTACGGCTACATCATGGAGTCGGGCCGTATCGTGATGGACGGTGCC
Organism: Tepidimonas thermarum; assembly: GCF_007556705.1. GTDB lineage: Bacteria > Pseudomonadota > Gammaproteobacteria > Burkholderiales > Burkholderiaceae_C > Tepidimonas > Tepidimonas thermarum. Next base: position 4,833 of record NZ_VJOL01000012.1, read on the forward strand.
GCCGAGGAGCTGCGCAACAACGAGGACGTCAAGGAGTTCTACCTGGGCATGGGCGGCGGCGAGCGCAAGAGCTTCCGCGACGTCAAGAGCTACAAGCGCCGCAAGCGCTGGCTGGCCTGAGCGCCGCCCCGAACCCGCACCCTCCAGCCCCGCTGACCACCCGCCATGCCTGCCCACCACGATTCCCTGGAAACCCGCACCCCGGCCGAACGCGAGGCCGCCCTCTTGGCGGCCCTCCCTGGCCTCATCGCGCATGCGCGCGCACACAGCAGCGCCTGGGCCGAGCGCCTGGCCGACGTCGATCCCGCCAGCGTCACCTCGCGCGCGGCGCTGGCACGCCTGCCCGTGCTGCGCAAGCACGATCTGATGCAGCGCCAACTGGCCGCGCGGCAGGCCGGTGGCGACCCGTTTGGCGGCTTGGCGACGATCGGCTGGCGCGGCCTGGTGCACGCGCGCGGCGCGCGGCGCGTTTTTCAGTCGCCCGGCCCCATCTACGAGCCCGAGGGTCAGGGCAACGATTACTGGCGCAGCGCACGCGCGCTGACCGCCGCCGGCTTCGAGCCCGGCGACCTGATCCACAACGCCTTCAGCTACCACCTCACCCCCGGCGCCTGGATCATGGAAGCCGGCGCGCAGGCCATCGGTTGCACGGTATTCCCTGGCGGTGTCGGCAACACCGAGCAGCAACTCGCCGCCATCCTCGATCTGCAACCGGTGGGCTACACCGGCACCCCCAGCTTTTTGCGCATCCTGGTGGAAAAGGCCGAGGCGGCCGGCGTGGCGCTGCCCATCCGCAAGGCGCTGGTGTCGGGCGAGGCCTTCCCGCCCAGCCTGCGCGACTGGCTGGCCGAGCGCGGCATTGCCGCTTACCAGGCCTATGCCACCGCCGATGTCGGGCTGATTGCCTACGAAACCCCCGCGCGCGAGGGCCTGGTCGTCGACGAGGGGGTGATCGTGGAAATCGTGCGCCCCGGCACCGACGACCCCGTGCCCGACGGCGAAGTCGGCGAAGTGGTGGTGACCGTGCTCAATCCCGACTACCCGCTCATCCGCTTTGGCACGGGCGATTTGTCGGCGGTGTTGCCCGGCCCGTGCCCGACGGGCCGCACCAACACCCGCATCCGCGGCTGGCTGGGGCGTGCCGATCAAACCACCAAGATCAAGGGCATGTTCGTGCACCCGTCCCAAGTGGCCGAGGTGCTGCGCCGCCACCCCGAGGCGCGACGCGCACGGCTGGTGGTCACGGGGCGCATGGCCGATGACCGGATGGCGCTGCGGGTCGAAACCGACACCCCCTCGGAGCACTTGCAGCAGGCGCTGCAAGCCTCGCTGCGCGAGGTGACCAAGCTCGGCGGTCAGGTCGAGTTGCTGGCGCCGGGCAGTCTGCCCAACGATGGCAAGGTGATCGAGGACGCGCGCACCTACGACTGAGCCCCCCGCGGCCGTTGCCGCGATGCGACATCGACCGGGGGCGGGGCGGCGCGCGGTCCGCACTCGGCGCACAATAGCGGCCTCGCCACTTCACCGGCCGCACTTTGGCGCATCGCAACACCGCTCCCCCCAAGGGGTCCCAACTGGCCGCCCTGACGCTGGGCGCCCTGGGTGTCGTCTACGGTGACATCGGCACCAGCCCGCTGTACGCGCTCAAGGAGGTCTTTGCCTACAGCGGGCTGCCCGTCTTGCCGGAGAACATCCTGGGCATTTTGTCCCTGGTGTTCTGGACGCTGACGGTCATCGTCTCGCTCAAGTACGTGACCCTGATCCTGCGCGCCGACAACAACGGCGAGGGCGGCCTGGTGGCCATGCTGGCGTTGGCGTCGATGGCGGTGGAGCACCGGCCGCGGCTGCGCCGCGCCTTGCTGCTGCTGGGCATTTTCGGCACCGCCATCTTCTTTGGTGACGGCATCATCACCCCGGCGATTTCGGTGCTGTCGGCGGTGGAGGGGCTGGAGGTCGCAGCCCCGGGGTTGGAGCCGTTCGTGGTGCCGATCACCCTGGTGGTGCTGACCGCGCTGTTTGCGGTGCAAAAGCAGGGCACGGGCAGCGTCGGCAAGCTCTTTGGCCCCATCACCGCGCTGTGGTTTGGCGTGCTGGCGCTGCTGGGCATCGGGCACGTGCTGCACAACCCCGCGGTGCTGCAGGCGGTGTTGCCCCAGTACGCCCTGCGGTTCGTCATCGACAACCCCGGGCTGGCGTTTGCCTCGCTGGGGGCGATCGTGCTGTGCGTCACCGGGGCCGAGGCGCTCTATGCCGACCTGGGGCACTTTGGCAAGCGGCCCATCCGCCTGGCCTGGTTTGGCCTGGTCATGCCCGCGTTGGTGTTGAATTACTTTGGCCAGGGGGCCATGCTGCTGCAACACCCGGAAAACGTCGGCAACCCGTTTTTCGAGATGGCGCCGACCTGGGCCTTGTATCCCTTGATCGGTCTGGCCACGTGCGCCACGGTCATCGCCTCCCAAGCGCTGATCTCGGCCGCCTACTCGGTAACCAAACAAGTGGTGCAACTGGGCTACCTGCCGCGTCAGCGCGTCTTGCACACCTCGGTGCGCGACACCGGGCAAATCTACCTGCCCGCGGTCAATTGGGCGCTCTACATCGGCATCGTCGGCGCGGTGCTGCTGTTTCGCTCCAGCAGCGCGCTGGCCTCGGCCTATGGCATCGCCGTCACCATCGACATGCTGATCACGACGGTCATGACCTTCTTCGTGATCCGCTACGCCTGGCGCTACCCGTGGCTGCTGTGCGTGGCGGCCACCGGGGTCTTCCTCATCGTCGATGGGTTGTTCTTCGCCGCCAATGCGCTCAAAGTCCTCAACGGCGGCTGGTTCCCGCTGGCCATCGGCGGGGCGATGTTTGGCCTCATGACCACGTGGCAGCGCGGGCGGCAGCTGCTCGCCGAGCGCATGCGCGACGAATCGATCGAACTCAAGGCGTTTCTCGATTCGGTGTTTCTGAGCCCACCCACGCGGGTGCCCGGCACCGCCGTATTCCTCAACGCCGACCCCCACGCGACGCCCAACGCGCTGCTGCACAACCTCAAGCACAACAAGGTGCTGCACGAGACCAATGTTTTCGTCTCGGTGCGCCACCACGAGGTACCCTGGATCGGCTTTGACAAGCGGGCCGAGGTGGAACCCCTGGGCCGCGACTGCTGGCGCGTGGTGCTGCACTTTGGCTTCAAAAACGATCCCGACGTGCCCGAAGCCCTCAAACTGCTGCGCGGACGCGGCATCCAGTTCGATGAGATGGACACCTCGTACTTCCTGTCGCGCGAGATCGTGCTGCCCATGGGCGGCGGCGGCATGGCCCGCTGGCGCGAAAAGCTTTTTGCCGGCCTGCACCGCAACGCGGCGTCCGCCGCCGACTTTTTGCATTTGCCGGCCAACCGCGTGGTGGAGCTCGGCGCCCAAGTCACCCTCTGACGGGGGCAGGCGTCGATCCCCCGCTGCCGGCGCAGCGCCCACGGGGGTGTGGTTTCCCCCATGGCGCGCGCACACGCTCCGCACTAGGATGGCGCTGCTTGAACTGGCAAACAGGAGTTTCCGACCGATGAAAGCCCTCGTCGTTCTGAGTCTGGCGGCCGTGGCCGTGACCGCGCACGCGCAGTCGTTCCCCAGCAAGCCGATCACCATCGTCGTGCCGTTTGCGGCCGGCGGCCCCACCGACACCGTCGCGCGCCAGCTCGCCGAGTCCATGCGCAAGCACCTGGGCAACGCCACCATCGTGGTGGACAACGCCGCCGGGGCGGGCGGCACGATCGGCGCCAACAAGGTGGCACGCGCTGCGCCAGACGGCCACACGCTGCTGGTGTGGCACATCGGCATGGCGGCCACACCAGCGCTCTACCGCAAGCTGCCGTACAAGCCGCTGGAGGATTTCGAGTACCTCGGCGTCATCAACGACGTGCCGATGACGCTGGTGGGCAAGCCGCAGCTGCCGGCCAACACCTACCGCGACTTTGAAAACTACATCCGCGCCAATCAGGGCAAGCTCAACCTGGGCCACGCCGGTCTCGGCTCCGCGTCCCACCTGTGCGGCCTGATGTGGCAATACGCGGTCAAGCTCGACAAATCGATGACCACCATCGCCTACCGCGGCACCGCGCCGGCCATGAACGATCTGATCGGCGGCACCATCGACGTGATGTGTGACCAAACCACCAACACCACCCAGCAAATCGAAGCGGGTCGCATCAAGGCCTTCGCGGTGACGACCGCCAAGCCGCTGTCGGATCACCCGATACTCAAGCACTACCCGTCGTTGCAGGAAATGGGGTTGAAGGATTTCAACCTCACCATCTGGCACGCCATGTACGCGCCCAAGGGCACCCCCGCGCCGGTGCTCAAGCAGCTCAACGACGCGCTGCGCGCCGCCTTGGCGGATCCGGAATTCCAGCAGCGGCAAAAGGCGCTGGGCGCCATCGTGGCGTCACCCACCGACAAGCGCACCACGCCTGACGGGCACAAGGCGTTCGTGGCCAGCGAAATCACCAAAATCAAGGCGGTGGTGGACGCCGCCGGCCAGTACGCCGACTGATCCCCGACGGATCGTCTGCTGAACGCCGCTCCCCGCCTGCCGCAAGGGGCAGTGGAGGGACTCACCCGCGCCTGAGCCCCGACCTTGGCACCGCCGCGTGGCGCACGCGGCTTAGACGCCCCACACCACCTCGCACTGCTCGCGCTGGCAGTGCTGCAGCATCTCGATGAAGGGCGCCACCCGGGTGCGCAGCGGCACCCGCTCTTCGGGTGGCACCGGCGGCTCCTCGCCCCGCGCTTGGGCTTCTTGCCGCTGGCGCTCGGCCTCGGCCTCTTCCGCCGCCACCGCGGCGCGCAGGGCTTCGATGGCCGCCGGCATCTGCTCGGGCAGGATGATGCCCGGCGCCGCGGGATCCTTGCCCAGGATCTCGAGAACACGTCGCCCGGTGGGTTCGAGCATCACCACATCGCCGCTGGCTTTGGACTTGAATCGGTACAGCATCGGCACGCTCCTGACGAGGGTCATGGGGGGCATGCTATCGCCCCCCGTCACATTCTGAAGGCACCGGCGCGCCGGGCCAACGCCGGCCGAGCCGCCCACCTTGACCCGGATCAAAGGATCGGGGCTAGGGTTTCCCCGCTGCCCGCGAAGCGCTGTTCGGGTGGCGGCGCTGGTCGAAGCCCGCGCGCGGGTGGAAATCGTGGTTACGGCGGTGGCGCCTCCAGCAGCGCCGTGATCATCAGATTGCGCTGCGCCCGCAACAGGGCGCGCTCCGCCGGCCCCAGCACCGACAGCGCCGCCGCCGGCCCGTCGGCGTGAATCCAGCCCAGCCACCGCTCCCCCTTCCACAAGGGGAGCATCAGCACCGCGGTGCGCGGCGCCAGGCGGCTGCGGTACCACAGCGGCAACCGGTTGAACAGGCGGGGAACGAACGGGTCTGCGATCCAACTGTCTTGCCGCAGGCGTCCGAGCGCCGCCAGCAAATCGCCCGTCCCGTGGGCGCCGTTGGCTAGGGCCACCCGGTACACGGCTGCCAGCGCGCGCGCCCCTTCGCCCAGGCTGAGCCGCGCCGCGGCGACGCCGTCCGCCCCCGGGGTCACCAACCACATCCGCTGCAGCCCCAGCGCCAGGTGCAGGCTCTCCAGACCCAGGTCCAAGCGCACCGCGGCAGCGTTTCCGTCGAGCAGCGCGGCCGTGGCGTCCTGCAAGCCCTGCGCCAAGCCCAACAACAACGCCGGGCTGTCCGCCGGTGCCTCCTGCGCACGCGCGGGCTCGGCAGGCGGCACCTGCTCAGTGCCGGGGGTGGCCACGGTGTCAGCGCCCGCATCGGCGGCTGCGCGGGGCGGCGGCGTCTGGCCGCCACCCAGCCATGCGGCCCAATCGGCCGTCTGCAGGCTGGGCATCAACCCCACCGCCTGCGCCGTCACCAGAAAGCGCTGCCGGGCCTGGCCCGCCGCGTCCTTGAGGGCCTGCGGCGGCTGCCCCACCAAATGGCTGTAGCGGTTCGCCAACCGATCCATGGCGTCCGCATCGCCCGTGGCCGCGCCGCGCACCCAGCCGTCCGCCACATCGGTGCCCGCGGCCGCCACCCAGCGCACCCACTCCGCCCGGTCCTGAGGGGGACGCGCCGGCACCGGTCCCGTCGGCCGCTCCGTGGTGCGGCGCAGCACGTCCGGCAGTCCCCATTCCTGCGCAACCGCCAGTGCCAAGCTGTCGTAGCTCACGCCCAAATGGCGCACAACCGCGGCGTGTTCACGCGCGGGATCGCCCTGCGCCTCGGCGTGGATGCGCTCGGCTTCCTCCGGGAAGAAACACACCGCGAGCAAGCGCCCCAAACCCTGGAACAGCGCAGCCAGAAACACCTCCTCGCGCTCCGGCCCGGTGCCACAAAGATCTGCGGCCACGTTGGCCGCCAGCAGCGCGCGCGCATACGCTTCGCACACCCGCTGCGCCTGGGGGGAGCCTTCCCAGCGCTCGAGCAACACCAGACTCGACGCAATGTTGCTGACCGCCGACAGACCGAGGAGGCTGATGGCCCGCGAAACCGTCGAGGCCCCACCGCGGTTGGCCACATAAGGCGCAGAATTGACCACCCGCAACAACTTTTGCGTCAGCGCTACGTCCTTGAGGACTTCGTCCGCCAACCGGTGCAGGTTTTCCTTGTCGTCGCGGGCCAGCTGCTGCACCCGCTGCACCTGCGCGGACAGCGCCGGAAAATCCGCATTGGCGCGCAGCCGCCCCAGCAGCGCCGCCAACCGGGGGTGATCCGCTCCCATGCGTGGGTATTTTGCCAACCGGCTGCACCGAATCCGCCTCAGGCGGACTCGTGGGCGCGCAGCACCGTATCGATCAAGCGCCCCGCGATCTGACCAATCGCCACACTGGCCGGGCACCCGGGTGTGTGCAGCATCAGCAGTTGCCGGCGCATGATGGCCTCTTTGACGGCCTTGTCCACGGGGATGTCGCCCATGTGCACCAGGCGGACCGCAGGCGGCCGTCCCGCGGCGGCCTGGCCCGCCCCTGCGCCGACGAAGCGGTTGAGCACGGTTTGCAGTTGCGCGGTGATCGCCCGTCCGTCGCCCGGACGCACGGCCTGGTTCACGATCAAGCGGATGAGTTGCCGCCGCTGCTGTGTGGCCAACACCTTGATCGTCGCGTAGGCATCGGTTAGCGACGTCGGCTCGGGCGTGGCGATCAGCAAGATTTCACTGGCCAGCGACAGCGCAAACAGCACGACGTCCGAAATGCCTGCCCCGGTGTCGAGCAGCACCACATCGTAGCGCGGCACCACCTCGCCCATCAGGCGCAAAAAGTCTTCCCGCACCTCCGGCGTCAGGCGGGAATATTCCACCATGCCCGACCCCGCCAACAGCACCGAAAACCCGCCCGGCGCCTTGACGATGGCGTCGTCGAGCGCGCACTTGCCGGTAAACACGTCGTGCAGCGTCAGTTTCGGGTAGAGGTTGAGCACCACGTCCAGATTGGCCAGCCCCAGATCGGCGTCCAACACCAGCACCCGCAGCCCGCGCCGCGTCAGAGCCGCAGCCAGGTTCGCCGACACAAAAGTCTTGCCCACGCCGCCCTTGCCACTGGTGACCGCGATCACACGGCCCTTGCTCGGGCGCAGCAATACGCCGCTGCTGGCGACGTCTTGGGGCGGCGGAGAAGTCACGGGTTGGTTCATGGTGCTGTTCGTCGTCGGACTGTCAGACCGCGTCGGCGGCGTCGATCATATAGCCGCTGGCGTCGTGCCACGCGAACAACAGATCCTTTTCTTCGGGGCTGACCTCGTTCACCGGGACCGGTTCGATGCACACCCGGTTGCGGCCCTGGCGCTTGGCTTCGTAGAGCTGGCGATCCGCCCGCTCCATCCAATGCTCGACCGAGGAACGCACCCAGGCCGGCGAATAGGCCCCGCCGATGCTGACCGTAACCTGCAGTGTCGCCTGCCCATCGGGCAGGGGCATCACGGTCGCCGCGACAGCAGCGCGCAGCCGCTCGGCCAGCAGCGCGCCAAAGGTGGGCCCACAGTGGGGAAAGACGACGCCAAACTCTTCGCCGCCCAGCCGCGCCACCGTGTCCATCGGACGCACCTGCTCGCTGAGCAGCCGCGCCACGGCGCGCAGCACCGCGTCGCCCGCCAGATGGCCGTAGCGGTCGTTGACCGATTTGAAGTGGTCGATGTCGATCATCAGCAACAGCGCCATCTCGCCCGCGCGGCTGGAGCGGTCCAGCTCCTGTGTGAGCCGACCCAGGAACGCGCGCCGGTTGGGCAAACCTGTCAACGGGTCGCGCGCGCTCAGTTCGCACAGCCCATCGATGATCGCCTGAATCTCGGTCCAATCGTTCGCGCTGGCCGGCGGCGGCAACGCCACGCCGGCCTCGCGCAGCAAGGCTCGGGCATGGTCTAAACGCAGGGCTTGCGGGTTCATGGGAGCGTCGCGCGCGGCGCCATACGAGCCGCCGCCATCTGCGACGCAGTATAGCCGCAGCCCGCGCCGCTGCGCGGTCCTCAGGCGCCCCGTGGCCAGCGCAGCGCACGCGGCGCGCAGCGCGCCACCGACGACCCGATCGCGGCGATGTGCTCCGGTGTGGTCCCGCAACAACCACCCACGATGTTGACCAGCCCCTCCGCGGCAAAGGCGTGCAACAGCCGCGCGGTATCCGCGGGCGTCTCGTCAAAGCCTGTCTCGCTCATCGGGTTGGGCAGGCCGGCATTGGGATAGCAGCTGATGTACGTACCCTCGGCCACCCGCGCCAACTCCTGGATGTACGGCTTCATCAGCGCCGCGCCAAGCGCACAATTCAGGCCCACGGCGAGCGGCTGCGCGTGCCGCACGCTGGCCCAAAACGCCGTGACCGTCTGCCCGCTGAGCAGCCGGCCGGATGCGTCGGTCACCGTGCCACTGATCATGATCGGCAGCCGCTCACCGCTGTCGTCGAACACCCGCTCGATGGCAAACAGCGCCGCCTTGGCGTTGAGCGTGTCGAAGATGGTTTCGACCAGCAGCACATCCACACCGCCTTCGACCAGCGCGGCGGCCTGCTCGTAGTAGGCCTGCTGCAGCTCGTCGAACGTGATGTTGCGCGCTCCTGGGTCGTTGACGTCCGGGCTGATGCTGGCCGTGCGCGGCGTCGGCCCCAACGCGCCCGCGACGAAACGGGGGCGCTGCGCCGTGGCGTAGCGGTCACACGCCTGCCGCGCCAGTCGGGCGGCCTCGCGGTTCATCTCCGCCGCCCAGGCTTGCAAGCCATAGTCGGCCTGGGCCACGGTGGTCGCGCCAAACGTGTTGGTCTCGATGATGTCGGCCCCCGCGGCCAAATACCCTTCGTGGATCTGCTGGATCACATCGGGGCGGGTCAGTGTGAGCAGATCGTTGTTGCCCTTGAGGTCGCCCGGGTGATCGGCGAACCGCGGATCCGCCGCACGCCCCCCGTATCCCGCACCGCGGTACTGCGCTTCATCGAGCCGAAAGCGTTGGATCATCGTGCCCATGGCACCGTCGATGAGCACGATGCGCTCGGCCAAAAGCGCCGCCAGCGCCTGGCCCCGGGTATAACGCGTGTCGATCGTCATGGTCACCGTTCGATTATGGCGCGGTCGTGCGACCGCCTTCGGTATCCACAAAAGCAAAACCCCAGAAACGTCGGGAGACGCTTCTGGGGTTGCGCGATATAACCGCCTGACGATGACCTACTTTCACACGCGTGCTGCGCACTATCATCGGCGCGAAGGCGTTTCACTGTCCTGTTCGGGATGGGAAGGAGTGGGACCACCTTGCTATGGTCGTCAGGCATAACCGGTTGGGGCTGCTGCTTGTGTGGCAGCAGCCGCTCACAGAGTTCGAATCAGTGCGTGGGATTTGCGCCCAAGCCACCATGGTGTCGGGCGAGGGTCAAAGACGGTGTCAACGCGCTGTGGCGCTGCACCACGTGCTGCTGTTGTCTTTTGCTTGGCACGCCTGGCGTGCAAAGCTATAGGGTCAAGCCTCACGGGCCATTAGTACTGGTTAGCTCAATGCATTGCTGCACTTCCACACCCAGCCTATCAACGTCGTGGTCTACGACGACCCTTCAGGGGGGTCGAGCCCCCAGGCAGATCTCATCTTGGGACGAGTTTCCCGCTTAGATGCTTTCAGCGGTTATCTCTTCCGCACATAGCTACCCGGCGATGCCACTGGCGTGACAACCGGTACACCAGAGGTGCGTCCACTCCGGTCCTCTCGTACTAGGAGCAGGCTCCCTCAAATCTGCAGCGCCCACGGAAGATAGGGACCAAACTGTCTCACGACGTTTTAAACCCAGCTCACGTACCTCTTTAAATGGCGAACAGCCATACCCTTGGGACCGGCTACAGCCCCAGGATGAGATGAGCCGACATCGAGGTGCCAAACACCGCCGTCGATATGAACTCTTGGGCGGTATCAGCCTGTTATCCCCAGAGTACCTTTTATCCGTTGAGCGATGGCCCTTCCATACAGAACCACCGGATCACTTAGACCTGCTTTCGCACCTGCTCGACTTGTCAGTCTCGCAGTCAAGCACGCTTATGCCTATGCACTACCAGCACGATGTCCGACCGTGCCTAGCGTACCTTCGTGCTCCTCCGTTACGCTTTGGGAGGAGACCGCCCCAGTCAAACTGCCTACCATGCACTGTCCCCAACCCCGATTCAGGGGCCCAGGTTAGAACCTCAAACGCACCAGGGTGGTATTTCAACGTCGGCTCCACGGCACCTGGCGGCACCGCTTCACAGCCTCCCACCTATCCTACACAGATCCGTTCAAAGTCCAATACAAAGCTACAGTAAAGGTTCATGGGGTCTTTCCGTCTTTCCGCGGGGAGATTGCATCATCACAAACATTTCAACTTCGCTGAGTCTCGGGAGGAGACAGTGTGGCCATCGTTACGCCATTCGTGCAGGTCGGAACTTACCCGACAAGGAATTTCGCTACCTTAGGACCGTTATAGTTACGGCCGCCGTTTACCGGGACTTCGATCAAGAGCTTGCACCCCATCACTTAATCTTCCGGCACCGGGCAGGCGTCACACCCTATACGTCCACTTTCGTGTTTGCAGAGTGCTGTGTTTTTAGTAAACAGTCGCAGCCACCTATTTTTTGCAACCCATTTGCGCTTCGATGTTCTCTACACGCTACTAGGGCACACCTTATCCCGAAGTTACGGTGTCAATTTGCCGAGTTCCTTCTCCCGAGTTCTCTCAAGCGCCTGAGTATACTCATCTCGCGCACCAGTGTCGGTTTGCGGTACGGTCAGCTGCAAGCTGAAGCTTAGTGGCTTTTCCTGGGACCCCATTCGGTCACTTCGCGAGCAAGCTCGCTCGATCGACAGCCTCGGTATATGACGGGCGGATTTGCCTACCCATCGCCTACTTCTGCCTAAACCGGCACTTCCAACCGCCGGATGACCTAGCTTGATCCGTCCCCACATCGCACTTGCAGCCGGTGCAGGAATGTTGACCTGCTTCCCATCAGCTACGCATCTCTGCCTCGCCTTAGGGGCCGACTCACCCTACGCCGATGAACGTTGCGTAGGAAACCTTGCGCTTACGGCGAGCGGGCTTTTCACCCGCTTTAACGCTACTCATGTCAGCATTCGCACTTCCGATACCTCCAGCAGCCCTCACGAGCCACCTTCACAGGCCTACGGAACGCTCTCCTACCATGCGTGTTGCCACGCATCCGCAGCTTCGGTAACCGGCTTGAGCCCCGTTACATCTTCCGCGCAGGACGACTCGATCAGTGAGCTATTACGCTTTCTTTAAATGATGGCTGCTTCTAAGCCAACATCCTGACTGTTTTAGCCTTCCCACTTCGTTTCCCACTTAGCCGGTTTTAGGGACCTTAGCTGGCGGTCTGGGTTGTTTCCCTCTCGTGTCCGGACGTTAGCACCCGGTGCACTGTCTCCCACGCTCATGCTCTTCGGTATTCGGAGTTTGCCTTGGTTTGGTAAGTCGCCATGACCCCCTAGCCAAAACAGTGCTCTACCCCCGAAGGCAATACGTGAGGCACTACCTAAATAGTTTTCGGAGAGAACCAGCTATTTCCAGGTTTGTTTAGCCTTTCACCCCTATCCACAGCTCATCCCCTGCTTTTGCAACAGCAGTGGGTTCGGACCTCCAGCACCTGTTACGGTACCTTCATCCTGGCCATGGATAGATCACCTGGTTTCGGGTCTACACCCAGCGACTCAAACGCCCTGTTCGGACTCGGTTTCCCTGCGCCTTCCCTACTCGGTTAAGCTTGCCACTGAATGTAAGTCGCTGACCCATTATACAAAAGGTACGCCGTCACCCCAAAGGGCTCCGACTTTTTGTAAGCATGCGGTTTCAGGTTCTATTTCACTCCCCTCCCGGGGTTCTTTTCGCCTTTCCCTCACGGTACTGGTTCACTATCGGTCGATGATGAGTATTTAGCCTTGGAGGATGGTCCCCCCATCTTCAGACAGGATTTCACGTGTCCCGCCCTACTTGTCGCGCGCTTAGTTCCACCACCAACTTTTTCCATACGGGGCTATCACCCTCTGCGGCCGGCCTTTCCAGACCGTTCTGATAAGTCGATGGCTAAATCGCGCAGGCTCCTCCGATTTCGCTCGCCACTACTTTCGGAATCTCGGTTGATGTCTTTTCCTCGAGCTACTGAGATGTTTCAGTTCGCCCGGTTCGCCTCAACA
>NZ_VJOL01000012.1:27500-54039 GCF_007556705.1 Tepidimonas thermarum
CAGCCAGTTGACCGTGGCGTATTTCGACCAGATGCGCGCGGCGCTGGAGCTGGATGCGACGCTGGAAGATTTCATCAGCCCGGGCAGCGAGTGGATCGAGTGGGAGGGTCGGCGCACCCACGTGCGCAGCTACCTGGCGGACTTTTTGTTTGCGCCCGCCCGCGCGCAAAGCCCGGTGCGGTCGCTCTCGGGTGGCGAACGCAACCGGCTGCTGCTGGCCCGGCTGTTGGCGCGCCCCGCGAACGTGCTGGTGCTGGACGAACCGACCAACGACCTGGACATCGAGACCCTGGAGCTGCTGGAACAGCGTCTGGCGGACTATCCGGGTACGGTGTTCCTGGTCAGCCACGACCGGCGCTTTTTGGATGCGGTGGTGACGAGCACGCTGGTGTTCGAAGGGGATGGCCACTGGCGCGAATACGAAGGCGGGGTGGAAGACTGGATGACGCAGTCGATACGGCTGCACGGGCGGGTGCCGGTGTGGCCCTCGGCGTGGCGCGACGAAGGCCACACCGCGGCGAAAACAGCGGACGGCGACGCACGCACCACCCACGCCGCACCGGCGCCGGTTGCCGATACCCGCGCGCCAAGCGCCGCCCGGCGGCTGAGCTACAAGGAGCGGCGCGAGCTGGAGGCGCTGCCGGCACGCATCGATGCGCTGGAAGCCGAGCAACGGGCCATCGAGGCGGCGTTGGCCGACGGCACGCTGTACGGGCGTGACCCGCAGCGCGCGCACGCGCTGGCCGTGCGGCACGGCGCGATCGAGGCCGAACTGATGGACGCGCTGGAACGCTGGGAGGCCCTGCAAACCCTCGAGCAGGCGGGCCCTGGCAACAACCCCGCGAGTACGGCGCGATGAACCACAGCGAACTGGTGGCCCTGTTGGTCTTGGCCACCGCCACCACCTTCACGCCCGGCCCCAACACCACCTTATCGACCGCGCTGGCCGCCAATGGCGGGCTGCGCCACGCGCTGCCTTTCGTGTGCGCGGTGCCGGTGGGCTGGTCGCTGCTGCTGGTGCTGTCCACCGCGGGCGTGGGGGCCATGGTGCTGGCCATGCCGGCGCTGCGGCTGGGCATCGTGTGGGGTGGGGTGGCGTATCTGCTGTGGCTGGCCTGGCGGCTGGCGCGAACGGCGGCGTGGGCCACGGCGCACGCAAAGCCGCCGCCGGTGTCGTTCGCGCGTGGCGTGGCGCTGCAATTTCTCAACATCAAAGCGTGGATGCTGTCGCTGTCGGTCGTGGCGGGGTGGATCCAGGGCCACGCGCTGACCGGCACACGCTTTGCACTGGTGCTGGCGGTGATGGTCTTGTATGCGTTGGCAAGCAACCTGACCTACGCCGTGATGGGCGCGGCGTTGCGCGGCTGGCTCAGCGGTCCGATTGTGCAGGGGCAACCGACAGGGCGGCGGCTGCGCATCTTCAACCGGGTGATGGCCACAGCCCTTGTGATCACGGCGTTGTGGATGCTGCACAGCGGCCTGCGAGCAACATGACCCGCCCGTCGCCGTCGTCGCGGCGGCGACTGCCCGCCACGGACCCGCGGTCCAGAATGCCGCCATGGGAACGATCCACCTCGTGCGGCACGGGCAGGCCTCTTTTGGCAGCGACGACTACGACCGCCTAAGCCCGCTGGGCTGGCGGCAGGGCCAGCGCTTGGGCGAGCATTTTCGTGCGCACGGGATGCGCTTTGACGCAGTGTTCACGGGCACGTTGCGCCGCCACCAGGAAACCTGGCAGGCCATCCAGGCCGGCTGGGGCCAAGACCTGCAGGCGCATGTGTGGCCCGGACTGGACGAATACGACAGCGCCGCGCTCATCGAGGCGCTGCGCGCGCCGCCGCCCGGCGACCCCCACACGCCCGAGGGGTACCGTGCGCACTTTCGGCTGCTGCGCGATGCGCTGCGCCAGTGGATGGCGGGTGTGATTTCACCGCGTGGCATGCCCGACTACCCGCAATTCGTGCGCGATGCCGTGGCGGTGCTGGACCATGTGCGCGCGCACCACTCGGGCGACGTGTTGGTGGTCAGCAGCGGCGGGCCCATTGCGACGCTGGTGGGACACCTGCTGGGCGCCAGCCCGGAGACGACCATCGAGCTCAACCTGCGCCTGCGCAACACGGCGGTCAGCGAGGTGGCGCACCACCCGAAACGCTGCGCGCTGGTGAGCTTCAACACCCTGCCCCACCTGGCGGGCCCGGAACATCGCGACTGGATCACACACGCGTAAGCGGTGCACGGGCGCAGGGCTATCGGGCCGCCGTTGGCCCGGACACCGCGGTGGCCAGCGGCACCTCGATCACCTCGTGCAGCAATTGGGCCAGCGCGCGACCCGCGGCCGCCACGGCGCGCCGCCCCCACTCAGCGTCCGCCGCTGCGGCGTTGCCCGCGGCACCGGCCGGGTTGACATCCTGCATCTGCCACGCCAGCTTGGCGCTGCGGCCGTTGCCCAGCAGCGGGTAGCGGCGGGCGCGCTGCTCGGACGTCGAGGGGAAATCGCGCAGTGCCTCACATGCCACGCGGTCGGGGGCGATGGCCAGCATCAGCGCGGTTTCGACCTGCCCCGCGTGCACGCCAAAGCGGCGCTCGTGCGCGCTCACATCGGTCTCGAGGTCGTGGCCATCGGGTTCGATGAGCGGCAGGTGAAACCAGTTGACGCCCCAGACCAGCAGGTCGTGGCGCGCGCGCAGCTCGCGCCCGACCAGATCCATCAGCCCGACGTGGCCTCCGTGGCCGTTGAAGATGACCAGCTTGCGCACCCCCGCACGGGCAACCGAAGCGCCGATGTCACGCCACAGCGCGAGCGCGGTGTCCGCCGACAGGGTGAGCGTGCCGGGAAAGCGCGCGTGCTCCGGACTCAGCCCCACGGGCAGCGTCGGCAGCACGTACACCGGCGCAGGCGCCGGCACATGGGGGGCGGCGGCCGCCAGCACGGCATCGACGATGGCGGTGTCGACGTCCAGCGGCAGGTGCGGGCCATGCTGCTCGGTGGCGCCCACGGGCAGCACCGCCACCGTCCGGGCCGGGTCCAGCGCCGCAAATGCCGGCCAAGGCAGATCCGCCCAGCGCTTGAGGCGGACGGGGGTATCGGCAGGGGCGCGGGTGTGCATGCCGACATCTTATCGGCCACCGGCGTTCACGGCCGAGAATGCGCCTCGTATATCCAGCGCCGCGACCAGGGCAGCTCCTGCGCGCTGCGGCCGGCGGGACGGCAGAGCACCTGAAACAGCGCGATCTGGTCGTGCTCGAAGGCCCAGGCACACCCGGCCAGGTAAACGCGCCAAATGCGCCAGATGCGCTCGGAGACCAGGGTGCGCAGCTTCTCGCGCTTGGCCTCGAAGGCGCAGCTCCAGTGCATGAGGGTGCGCGCGTAGTGGCGGCGCAGGTTTTCGATGTCAAACGACTCCAGGCCACCTTCTTGCATGGTGCGCAGCACGGTGCTGATGTGCGGCAGCTCGCCGTGTGGAAAGACGTATCGGTCGATGAAGCGCCCACCGCCGTGGGGCGTCTCGCCATCGTGCGCGTCGGTGGTGGTGATGCCGTGGTTCATCGCCCAGCCGTCAGGCGCCAGCCGCTCGCGGATGATGCGGAAGTAATCGGGCAGGTGGCGCAGCCCCACGTGCTCGAACATGCCGACGCTGGTGATGCGATCGAACGTGCCGTCGACGTCGCGGTAGTCTTGCAGCCGGATCTCGACGCGATCTTGCAGCCCGGCGGCGGCCACGCGCTCGCGCGCAAGGTCGTACTGGGCCTGCGACAGCGTGATGCCCACGCAGCGCGCGCCAAACGCTTGTGCGGCGCGGATGACCAACGCGCCCCAGCCGCAGCCGATGTCGAGCAGCGTGTGCCCCGGTTGCAGGCGGATCTTGGTCAGGATGTGGTCGATTTTCTGGCGCTGCGCGGTGGCCAGATCCTCATCGCCACGCTCGAAGTACGCGCAGGAATAGACCATGGCCGGATCCAGCCATTCGGCGTAGAAGGCGTTGGAGACGTCGTAGTGGTACTGGATGGCCTCGCGGTCGGCGCGGCGCGTGTGGACGAAGGTCCGCAGCCAACGGCGCAGCGGCCCTTGTGTGGGCGCCTCGTCGGCGCGGGCAACCAGCGCCTGGGCCATGGCGATGACGTCTTCGATCGCACCATCGACGTCGATATGCCCCTCGACGTAGGCCTGGCCCAGGCTGTCGAGACTGGGTGTCAGCAACGCGGGCACGGCCGCGGCGTCGCGGATCGTGACCACCACGCGCGGCTCGTCGAAGCGCCCAAGATCCCATTGCGGCCCGGCCTCGGCGGCACCACCCGCCCGCCAGCGCACGCGCAACGGCAAATCGACGCGCTCGCGCCAGCGCCGCACCCACCCCTCAATCGCCTGATCCAGGACTGGCATGACACCCTCCAGCGATTCAACCGTTTCATTGTTGAACAAAATCCGCACGTTGCAAACCCTGGGGGTTGTCGCGCGCGTGGCATGGCGGGCACGGCCGGACTGCAGGACAATCGGGAACCCCCTGGGGATTTTTCCCTCCATCCCGTCGCAATGGCAACGATGTACACCCAACGGCACAGCAGCTCCACCCTGGCCATGGTCCGGCGTTGGCGAACGTGGATCGCCGCCCTCGGGCTGGCGGTACTCACGCCCTGGGTGATGGCCCAAACGGCATGGGTGCTGTCCACGCAGGGTGATGCGGCGGCAGGCACGGCCAAGACCGAGTACGCGCGCGTGTCCCTGCTGGCACACGCGCCGCAGGGCATCGCGCCCGACCAGTCGGTGTGGCTGGGCGTGCGCATCGAGCACGCGCCCGAGTGGCACACCTACTGGCGCAACCCCGGCGACTCGGGGCTGCCGATCGAGCTGAACTGGCAGCTGCCCGCCGGGGTGCAAGTCGGCGACATCGTCTGGCCGACACCGCGCAAATTCCCCATCGGGGAGCTGGCCAACTACGGCTACGACGGAACCGTGCTGTTGCCGGTGCCCGTGACCATCACGCCTGGCTTTGCGGGCTCCACGCTGGACGTCGAGGTGCACGCCACCTGGCTGATTTGCCGCCGCGAGTGCGTCCCCGAAGAAGCCCGGCTGCGCATGCGCTGGCCGGTGGGCGCGGCCATCGTCGCCGATGCGGCCGCTTTCGAAGCCGCGCTGGCGTCCGCCCCCCGCCCCTGGGAGGGGCGCGGCGAGCTGCGCGTCGAGGGCGATCGGCTGCACCTGCAGGTGGCCGGGCTGCCCGCCGACTGGCGCGGGCAGCGGCTGGAGTTTTTCCCGGAAACCGGCAACCTGATCGCCCCGGGCGCCCCTTGGACCCAGTCGTGGGAGGGCGACGTGTGGCGCGCGGCGATACCGCTCAGCCCCTACCGCAGCGAGGCGCCTGACCGCCTGGCATTCGTCCTGGCCCCGCCGCCGGCGGCGCCGCATGGCCCCGGGGCGACCGGCGTACGGCTGACGTGGCCCGTCAGCGGCACATGGCCCGCGATCGAGACGCCGCCACCGACCGAGCCCACCACCGCGCCGGCACCGGCCGATGGCGCAGCGCCACCCACGCCCGAGGCGTCCGTCGGCCTTGGCTGGGGGCTGGCGTTGCTGGGGGCGCTGCTGGGGGGCGTGATCCTGAACCTGATGCCATGCGTCTTTCCGGTGTTGGCGATCAAGGTCATGGCCTTCCAGTCCCATGGCCCCCATGTGCGGGCGCAGCGGCTGGGCGGGTTGGCCTACACCGCGGGCGTGGTCGTGTCGTTTCTGGCCCTGGGGGCGGCGCTGCTGGGCCTGCGCGCCGCCGGCGAAGCCGTGGGCTGGGGCTTTCAGTTGCAAAACCCGTTGGTGGTGGCCGCTTTGGCCACGCTGTTTACCGTGATCGGGCTCAATTTGGCGGGGCTGTTTGCCTTCGGATCGTGGGTGCCCTCGGGCCTGGCGGGCCTGCAGCTGCGCCACCCGGCAGCGGATGCCTTTTTGACCGGGGTGCTGGCCACCGCCATTGCCTCACCGTGCACCGCGCCGTTCATGGGGGCGTCGCTTGGCCTGGCCGTCACCCTGCCCCCGGTGCAGGCGCTGGCGGTGTTTGCGACGCTGGGGCTGGGGATGGCGCTGCCCTATCTGGCCGCCAGTGCATGGCCGGCGCTGGCGCGGCGGCTGCCGCGGCCGGGGCCGTGGATGGAGACCTTCCGCCAGGCCATGGCGTTTCCGATGTTTGCGACCGTCGTGTGGCTGCTGTGGGTGCTGGGCCAGCAAAGCGGCATCCATGCCGTGGCGGCGCTGTTGTTGATCCTGCTCGCGCTCGCGGCGGTGTTGTGGGCCACGCGCTTGCACGGGCGCGCCGCGCGCTGGCTGGGCACGGCAGCGGCCTTGTTGCTGGCCGCGGCGTTGTGGGCGCTGGGGCCCTACGTGGTGCGCGAGGCGTCCGCCCCGGCGGCGGTCGCGGCCGATGCCGAGGCGGACGGCACGTGGCAGCCTTGGTCCCCACAACGGCAGGCCGAGCTGCTCGCCGCCAACCGCCCGGTATTCGTCGATTTCACCGCGGCATGGTGCGTGACCTGCCAAGTCAACAAGGCCACAGTATTGGGCGACCCGGCCGTGTTGCACGATGCGGCCGCCGCCAACATCGCGTTGCTGCGCGCCGACTGGACACGGCGCGACCCCGTCATCACCGAAGCGCTGTCGGCGCTGGGCCGCAGCGGGGTGCCGGTCTATGTGCTGCATGTGCCGGGACAGGCGCCGCGGATGCTCACCGAAATCCTCAGCGTGGCGGAGGTGCGCGCCGCGTTCCAGGCGGCGGCGCGACGATAATCCGCGCATGACCTTCGCCCCCCTGCAAAACGACACCTTCCTGCGCGCCTGCCTGGGTCAGGCCACCGACTACACGCCGCTGTGGCTGATGCGCCAGGCCGGCCGCTACCTGCCCGAATACCGCGCGACACGGGCCAGGGCCGGCAGCTTCATGGGATTGGCCACGAGCGTCGACTACGCCACGGAAGTGACGCTGCAGCCGCTGCAGCGCTACGCGCTCGATGCCGCCATTTTGTTTTCGGACATCCTGACCGTGCCCGATGCGATGGGGCTGGGGCTGAGCTTTGCCACCGGCGAAGGGCCCAAATTTGCGCGCACCGTGCGCACCGAGGCCGACGTCGCCGCGCTGGCCGTGCCGGACATGCAGCGGCTGCGCTACGTGTTCGACGCCGTCACCGCGATCCGGCGCGCGCTCAACGGCCGTGTGCCGCTGATCGGCTTTTCCGGCAGCCCCTGGACCCTGGCGTGCTACATGGTCGAAGGCGGTGGATCGGACGACTACCGCCACGTCAAGACGCTGATGTACAGCCGGCCCGACCTGATGCACCGGCTGCTCGCGGTCAACGCCGACGCCGTGGCGCTCTACCTCAAAACCCAGATCGAATCCGGCGCGCAAGCGGTGATGGTGTTCGACAGTTGGGGGGGCGTATTGGCCGATGGTGCGTTTCAGACCTTCAGCCTGGCCTACACGCGCCGGGTGCTGGCTCAGCTGCCACGCGAGCACGACGGGCAGATCATCCCGCGCATCGTGTTCACCAAAGGCGGCGGCCTGTGGCTGGACGAGATGGCCGACCTCGATTGCGACGTGCTGGGGGTGGACTGGACCGTCAACCTGGGGCGCGCACGGCAACGGCTTTGGGCGCCGGGACGCCCCGGCAAAGCGCTGCAAGGCAATCTGGACCCGGCGGCGCTGCTTGCACCGCCCGAGGTGATCGCCGCCGAAGCGCAGAGCGTGCTGGAATCGTTTGGCCCCCCCCACACCGACCCGACACGCCGCGGCCCCACCCACATCTTCAACCTGGGGCACGGCATCGGGCTGCACACGCCACCCGAGCACGTGCAGGCGCTGCTCGAGACCGTGCACACGCACTCGCGCCGCATGCGCGCGCGCACCTAATGGCGCACCATCGGCGCGCGGGCGGGCGTTTTTATGCACACTTTGGGGTGTGCGGTGCACAATGTCAGCGCAACCGCACGCCCACCGACCAGCTGCCGCGCATCCAACCTAACCCATTGAAATGCTTCAGGTTTACTGCAGCGCCAATTTTTTGGGCAATCCCACCAAAACCTTGATTGGCAAGGCTTTGCTGGCGCGATCCGCAGCTTGTCGACAACGTTATCCACAGATTCTTGGGGTAAGCGCCAAAACCCCCGTCCGCGCAAGCGGTTGGCGCGCTGGCCCGCGCCATGGCTGATGCAGTGGTGCCCCCGGCCGGCGCCGTCGCGGTCGAGGTGGTCGTCGCGGCCCCGGCACACAGCGGGCTGGGCGAGCCGCTGACGTATCTGGCGGCACGGCCGCTGGCCCCCGGTACGCTGGTGCGTGTCCCCCTCGGCCGGCGGGAGGTGTTGGGTATGGTGTGGGAGCCGACGGCAACGCCCCGCGAAGCGCCAGCCGGTGCGCTGCGCCCCGTCGCCGAGGTGTGGGAGGCGCTGCCGCCGCTGGACGCCCGCTGGCGCGCGCTGGTGGCGTTTGCGGCCCGCTACTACCAGCGCACGCTGGGGGAGGTGGCCCTGGCCGCCCTGCCACCGGCGCTGCGCACCTTGAGCGCGGCACAGCTCACGCGGCGGCTGCACAAGGCCGCGCGCGCCCGGCACAGTGCCGCCCCGTCCACGCCGGGGGGGCAGCCCCCCAGCGTCACGGACGCGCAAGCGCATGCGTTGGCGGTGATCGACACCAGCGACCGCCCCGTGCTGTTGTTTGGCGCCACCGGCAGCGGCAAAACCGAGGTGTACCTGCAGGCCACCGCACGCCTGTTGGCCGATGACCCCGAGGCCCAGGCGCTGGTGCTGGTGCCCGAGATCAACCTGACCCCCCAACTCGAGCAGCGCTTTCGCGCCCGTTTTGGCGACGCCGTGACCACCCTGCACTCCGGGCTGACGCCGGCGCAGCGCCTGCAGCACTGGCTGGCCGCGCATCGCGGACAAGCGCGCATCGTGCTCGGCACGCGCACCGCTGTGCTGGCCAGCCTGCCGCGGCTGCGCCTGATCGTGGTGGACGAGGAGCACGACCCCAGCTACAAAAGTCAGGAGGGGGCGCGCTACTCGGCACGCGACCTGGCGGTCTACCGCGCCCGTCTGGGCGCCGACCTCGGCTGCCGGGTGGTGCTGGGCTCGGCCACCCCCGCGCTGGAGAGCTGGCATGCCGCCGCCGTGGGGCGTTACCAGCGGGTGGACATGGCCCAGCGCATGGGCGGCGCGTGCTGGCCGCAGCTGCGCCTTGTCGACATGCGCCAGCAGCCGCGCGGCACGACCCTGGCACCGGCGTTGCTGGCCGCCATCGAGGCGCGGCTGGCACGGGGTGAGCAGGCGCTCGTGCTGCTCAACCGCCGCGGCTACGCACCGGTGATCGCCTGCGACGCCTGCGGCTGGAAAAGCGGCTGCCCGCACTGCAGCGCACACCTGGTCTACCACAAAGGGGATCGCAGCCTGCGCTGCCACCACTGCGGGCACGCCGCGCGGGTGCCGCGTGCCTGCCCGGACTGCGGCAATGTGGACCTGACGCCGATCGGCCGCGGCACCGAGCAACTGGAAGAGCAACTGGCCCTCGCGCTGGCGAGCCTGCGGCGAGCGGATGGATCCCCCGTGCGCATCGGCCGACTCGACGCCGATACCGCACGCGCCGCGGGCGCGCTGGAGCACACGCTGGAGGCCGTCCACAGCGGCGCCATCGACGTGCTGGTGGGCACGCAGATGATCGCCAAGGGCCACGACTTTCGGCGCATCACGCTGGTGGCCAGCGTCAACACCGACGGCGCGTTGTTCGCCAGCGACTGGCGCGCCCCCGAGCGGCTGTTCACCCTGCTGATGCAGGCCGCCGGGCGCGCGGGGCGCGATGCCGCCTTCGTTGCGGCGCAGGGCAGTGTGGTGGAGCTTTGGGTGCAGACGGCCTATCCGCAACACCCGCTGTTTGCGGCGCTGGCGCGGCACGACTACGCCGCGTTTGCGGCGCAGCAGTTGCACGAGCGCCGCACCGCTGGCATGCCGCCCTTCAGCCACCAAGCCTTGCTGCGTGCCGAGGCGCGTCAGCTCGACGCCGCGCTGGCCTGGCTGCGGCACGCCGCAGCGGCCGCGCACGACCTGCCCGGGCGCCCCCACGTGACGCTGTACGCCCCCGTGCCCATGACGATGACGCGTGTGGCCGGCATCGAGCGCGCGCAGCTGCTGCTGGAAAGCCCGCACCGCCCCGCCCTGCAGGCGCTGCTGGCGGCGTGGCTGCCGCGGCTGCACACGCTGCGCGCCCACGCCGACACGCGCGGCCTGGTGCGCTGGGCCATCGACGTGGACCCGCTGAGCTTTTGAACCGCAGCAGCGGTTGCGCCGGGGGGCGTCAGCGCAGCCAGGCCACCGCCGCGGCAAACGTCACGAACGCCAGCGCCGTCGAGACCAGGATGATGCGCGCCACGCGGCCGTTGTCCGCGCCCATGCGCTCGGCCAGCAACGACACGTTGCTCGCGCTCGGCAGCGCTGCGGTCAGCACCATGATGGTGAGCGCCGCAGGCTGCAGCGCCACGCCCAGCTGCACCGCTGCCGCCCCCACCAGCAAGACCAGCACGGGGTGCAGCAGCAGTTTCATGAGCGCCAGCGGCACGTAATCGCGCCACGGCATCGGGTGGTCCGCCTGCATCTGCGAACGCGCCAGCACCGCGCCAATGGTGAACAGCGCCACCGGGCTGGCGGCATCGGCCAGCAGGCCAACGGTTTTCTCCAGCGGGCCGGGCAGCGCCACGCGCCACGCCGACGCCAGCGCCCCCAGGCCGATGGCCCACGGCATGGGGTTGCGCAACACGCCCAGCAGGGCTTGGCGCAACGCCGCGCGCGCCCCGCCCTCGCCGGCGTCCAGGCGCGACAGCGCGATGCACAACGAACTCGTGATCACCATATCGACGACGATGACCACGATCACCGTGCCCACGGCCTGCGGCCCGAGCACCGCGGCGATCAGCGGCACACCCATGAAGCCGGAGTTGGGAAAGGCCGCCACCAGCGCCCCGAACGCCGCGTCATTCCAGCGGATGCGCCCCCCCAGGCTGACCGCCACCGCAAAACCCACCAGCGCCAGGGCGCACAGCAGCCACACCCCGGCCACCGCGCCGTCGAGCAATTGCGCGATCGGCGTGGAGGCGCCAAAGCGATACAGCATCGCCGGCAGCGCGAAAAACAGCACGAAGCCGTTGAGGCCCGGGATCGCCTCCAGCGGCAGCCAGCGCCGCCGCGCGGCCAGATAGCCAGCGGCCACCAGCGCAAAAAAGGGAAACGTGACCAGCAGGATGGCGCCCATGGGGTGCGATGGTAGCGGTGCCAACCGTGCCGCGCTGTCGCCGGGGGGTCGTGCCGCCGGCCGCTATCATCGCCGCTCGCGGCTGTGCCGCTCGACCGGACCGTCCCGTTGCCGATGCACGACACGCTCAACCCCGCCCAGCTCGAAGCCGTTCACCACCTGCACGGGCCCTCGCTCGTCCTCGCCGGGGCGGGCTCGGGCAAGACGCGCGTGATCACGCACAAAATCGCGCGCCTCATCCAAGCCGGGCTGGCGCCGGAGCGCATCGCCGCCATCACCTTCACCAACAAGGCCGCGGCCGAGATGCGCGAGCGCGCCCGCACCCTGGTGGGCAAAGCGGCGCAAGGCGTGCTGCTGTGCACCTTTCACGCGCTGGGCGTGCGCATGCTGCGCGAGGACGGCGCGGCCATCGGCCTCAAGCCCCAGTTTTCGATTCTGGACACCGACGACATCGTCGCCCTGCTCAAGGATTGCGGCGGCACCACCGACAGCACCACCGCGCGCCACTGGCAGTGGACGATCAGCCAGTGGAAGGGCGCCGGCCTGGATGCGGCACAGGCGCTGGCCCAGGCGCGCGACGACGCCCAGCGGCAGATTGCCCTGATCATGGCGCGCTACCACGAGCGGCTGGCGGCCTACCAGGCGGTGGACTTCGACGACCTGATCGTGCTGCCGCTCAAGCTGCTGCGCGAACACGCCGACATGCGCCAGCGCTGGCAGCAGCGTCTGGGCCACGTGCTGGTGGATGAGTACCAGGACACCAGCGCCACCCAGTACGAGCTGCTCAAGGCCCTGGTCGGCCACGGCGAGCGGGACGACCCACGCCTGACCTGCGTCGGCGACGACGACCAGTCGATCTATGGCTGGCGCGGCGCGACGCTGGACAACCTGCGCCGCCTGCCGCAGGACTTCCCCACGCTCAAGGTGATCAAGCTGGAGCAAAACTACCGCTCCACCAACGCCATCCTGCGCGCGGCCAACGCCGTCATCGGCCCCAACCCCAAGCTGTTTCCCAAAACGCTGTGGAGCGCGCTGGGCGAAGGCGAGCCGGTACGGGTGCTGGCCTGCGACCACGAGGAACACGAGGCCGAGCGCGCCGTGGCGCGCATCCAGGGCCTGCGCGTGCAAGGCGCGGCGTGGCGGGATTGCGCCATCCTCTACCGCGCCAACCACCAGTCGCGCGCCTTCGAGGTGGCGTTGCGCAAGGCCAACATCCCGTACAAGGTCTCCGGCGGCACCAGCTTCTTCGACCGCGCCGAAATCAAGGATTTGTGCGCCTGGCTGCGCCTGCTGGCCAACGAAAACGACGACCCGGCCTTTTTGCGGGCGGTCACGACCCCGCGGCGCGGCATCGGCCACCAGACGCTGGCCCAACTGGGCCAATACGCCGCCAGCGCCCGCCTGAGCCTGTTCGAAGCCCTGTTTGCGCCCGGGCTGGCGGCGCTGCTGTCGCCGCGCGCGCTGGCGGCACTGCACGAGTTTGGCCGCACCGTCAACGCTTTGCAGCACCGCGCCCGCCACGCGGTGGGGCACGAGGCGGCGCGCGCCGTGCTGCAGGACTGGCTGGCCGACATCGGCTACGAAGCCCACCTGCTCGACCAGTCCGACAGCCCGCAGCAGGCCAGCGCGCGCTGGGGCCATGTGCTGGATTTCGTTGACTGGATGGTGCAGCGCTGCGGCGGCTACATCGACGACAGCGGCGGGGCGGCGCTGGCGCGCGAGCCCAAGGCGCTGTGGGAGGTGGCGCAAACCGTGGCGCTGATCAGCACGCTGGCCGAGCGCGAGCAGGACCAGGACGTGGTGACACTGTCCACCTTGCACGCCGCCAAGGGCCTGGAGTGGCCACACGTGATCCTGGCCGGTGTCAACGAGGGACTGCTGCCGTTCAAGCCCGACGCCGACGGCGATGCGGCGGCGCTGGCCGCACGCATCGAGGAGGAGCGCCGCCTGATGTACGTCGGCATCACACGCGCGCAACGCACGCTGGTGGTGAGCTGGCTCAAGCAACGCAAGCAGGGGCGCGAGCGCGTGCCCGCGCAAGCCAGCCGCTTCATCGCCGAAATGCAGCTCGACCCCGCCACCGCGCAGGAGGACCCGCGCGCCAAGCTGCGCGCGCTGCGCGAGGAATTTGCCGCGCGCGCCGCCGCGCGGGCCGCCTGAGTGCCCCGCCGCCGCCCCCACCCTTGCCGGAGCCTGGACACATCCTTTACGATCCGCAAAAATTGACAATTTTTGCGGATTCAACACCATGAACACTTCAATTTCCCGCAGATTTTTCATGCACGGCGTGGGCGCTGGCGCGCTGGCGTGGGTGGGTGGCCTGGGGGCACAAACCACCACGCTGCCCGCCCCCAAAGACCGTGTGGTGTTGACCGTGGGCGGGCGCATCGCCGTGCACAACCGGGGCAACACTGCGGTCTTCGACCTGGCCATGCTGGAAGCGCTGCCGCAGCACAGCTTCACGACCATGACGCCGTGGGAGGACAAACCCATCACCTTCCGCGGCCCGCGCCTGCGCGACCTGCTGGCCGCCGTGGGGGCCAACGGCAGCCAGATCAAGGCCACCGCGCTCAACGACTACCGGGTCGCCATCCCGGTCGCGGACGCGCAGCGCTTTGACGTCATCGTCGCCACGCGCAAGAATGGCGAACCCATGCCCGTGCGCGACAAAGGGCCGCTGTTCGTCGTCTACCCGTTCGACCGCGACCCGGCGCTCAAGGACAAACGGTACTACGAACGCTCGATCTGGCAACTCAAGGCGCTCGATATCGAATGAAACCGGCACCGGCTCCCGCCACCGCGGCGTCGCCGGCGTCTGGTGCGGCCGAGGGCCGGCGCTTTCTGGTCTGGCTGGCGCTGACCACAGCCGTGCTGGCCGCTGGCTTAGCGGTGTTGCTGACCGTCTTTCTGCAGCAGGCGCGCACGGCGGAAGAGTCGGCCCAGTTGCAGGCCGACTCGATGACCGCGCTCGTGTTTCAACACGAGCGGGAGTTTTTGCGTCTGCGCGCCGAGCTGGCCCTGGCCCTGCGCGGCCGCGCTGCGCCGGATTGGGACGCTCTGGCCCTGCGGCACGAAATTTATGCGGGGCGTGTCGCATTGCTGCGCGACAGCCCATCGACCCGCCGGCTGCATCCCTTGCCCGAGTACCAGCAGCTGCTGCCCGCTTTGGCGGGGCTGGTCAACACCCTGGACGCCGGGCTGGCCGGCCCGGACCCCAGGCCACTGGCCGATGCCCTGCGGCAGATGGAGGCGCTGGGGCCCGACGTGCAGGCGTTGTCGCTGGCGGCCAACAGCCTGGTGGGCGACATCGTCAACACCAAGCTGCACGAGGTGCGCCGCCTGCGCGACTACGTGGTGGTGCTGATGGCGGCCCAGGTGGTGGTGCTGCTGGCTGCCGCCGCCGCGCTGTGGCTGCGCCAGCGCCGCCAATGGCAGGAGCGGCTGGCGCTCGAGGCCCTCAACGCCGCGCTGCGCAGCGCGCGCGACGAGGCCGAGGCGGCCAACCGCGCCAAGAGCCAGTTCCTGGCCAACATGAGCCACGAGCTGCGCACGCCCTTCAACGGCATGCTGGGCATGCTGGCGATGCTCGAGGACAGCCCGCTCACACCCGAGCAGCGCGACCAGTTGCAAACCGCACGCGCCTCCGCCGAACACCTGCTGAGCCTGCTCAACGACATCCTGGACGTCTCGGCGCTGGACGCCGGGCAGATGCGCATCCAGCCCGAGCCGCTGGATCTGCCACGGCTGGTGCGCGAGGTGCACCAGTGGCTGCTGCCGCAGGCGCAGCGCAAAGGTTTGGCGCTGAACCTGTCCATTGACGACGGCGGCACGCCGTGGGTCGAAGCCGACGGCACGCGCGTGCGCCAGATCCTGCTCAACCTGCTGGGCAACGCCATCAAATTCACTGAACAGGGTCACGTGGACCTCGAGGTGCGTGCCGAGCGCATCCCCGGCGATGACACCCGGGTGCGCTGGACCGCCGTCGTGCGCGACACCGGTATCGGCATGGACGAGGCGATGCTGGGCCGGCTGTTTCAGCGCTTCCAGCAGGCGGACCCGTCGATTACGCGCCGCTACGGCGGCAGTGGCCTGGGGCTGGACATTTCGCGCACGCTGGCGCGCCTCATGGGCGGGGATGTGCAGGTGCACAGCCAACTGGGCGTGGGCTCCACCTTCACCGCCACCTGGGTCACCCGCATCGCCGTGCCGGATGCGCCACCCTCGGGCTTTGCGTCCAGCCGCCCTGGCCCGTGGCAGCCCACGACGGCGCCCGCCCCCGGCTGGCGCGTGCTCGTGGCCGAGGATCACCCCGTCAACCGCAAGTTCATCGGGCTGTTGCTGGAAAAACTGGGGCATCGCGTGACGTTTGCCCACCATGGCGCGGAGGCGGTGGCACAGGCGGCGCAACACGATTTCGACATCGTGCTGATGGACTTGCACATGCCCGAGATGGACGGCCTGGAGGCCACGCGGCGCATCCGCGCGCTGCCCGGTGCGCGCGGTCGGGTGCCCATCGTGGCGCTGACGGCCGACGCCACCGACGACGCGCAGACCCTGGCCCAGACCATCGGCATGAATGGCTTTGTGGCCAAGCCGGTGCAGCGGGCGCAGCTCGAGGCGGTGATGGCGCGCTGCGTGGCCGCGCGCGTCGACCTCACCAGCCCAGACCCAGGTGCAGCGGCAGGTACACCGCCATCCCCGTGACGATCGTACCCAACACCCCACCGCGCCCAAAAAACCACAGCGCGCCCGCCAGCGCCGCATAAAGCCGCGCATCCTGCCAGGTGGTGATCAGGGCGCCATCGCGCATCACGATTTCCGGCACCACCACGGCCGCCAGCGCGGCAATCGGCGCGTACTGCAAGCCACGCTCGGCCCAGTGGGGCAGCCGCCACGGGCGGTCGGAGAGAAAAAAGAACCCGCGCGTGATCACCGTCACCGCCGCCAGCGCGACGAAGATCAGCAACCGGCCGAGGTCGAGCTCAGCCATGGTGGCCTTGCGCCGCGACCGGCGCACCGCGCAGCCAGCGCGGCCCGTGCGCCTCGGCGATCAGGCACACGACGACGGCCGCCGCAATCGCCACCACGATGTTGAGCTTGAGCGGCAACGCCCACGCCGCCACCGCCGCCGACCCCGCCACCGCCGCCGACAGCACGCGCAGCCGCGAGGTGGCCAGGGAGCAGGCCACGCCCAGCAGGGCCAAAATGCCCGCAAACCCCAACCCCCATTGCGTGGGAATGGCGTTGGCCAGCGCAATGCCCACCACGCTGGCGGTCATCCAAAACGCGTAATTGACACCACAGCTGCCCGCCAGGTAGGCCTCTTGGTCGGCGCGCTCGTCCGCCGTGCGGCCCGGGTGGGGATAGCGCCGGGCGAAAAAGACGTAGCTCAGGTCGCCGGTCAGGTACCCGGTGAGCAGGCGCTGCCCGCGCGGCAAATGGGCCAGGTACGGGCGCAGGTGGATGGAAAACACCACGAAACGCAGGTTGACACAAAACGCCGCGGCCAAAATCACCCACACCGGTGCGCCCGCCATGATCAGCGGCACCGCCGCGAGCTGGGCGCTGCCGGCATAGACCAGCAGCGTCATCAACAGCGCCTCCAGCGGGGTCAGGCCGGACTTGACCATCGCCACCCCCGTCATCAGGCCCCAGGCCCCAATCCCGGTGGCCACGCCGACCAGCTCGCGCGCGCCCGCGGCAAACGCGGGCCGGCGCCACAGCGCGGGGTTGAGAAACGACGCCCGCCAAAACGGCGCCGCTGCCGCCGCAGCACTCACCCCGCGTCCCCCAGCCGGGTGCCCACCGCCACCGGGGTACCACGCAAAAAATCGCGCACCGCCAGGCGCCGGCCACCCGCGCGCTGCACCTCGGTCAGCACCAACACACCGGCGCCGGTTTGCACGCGCAGCCCGGTCGCGTCGGCGGCCAGCACGGTCCCCGGCGCGGTGCGGGGCGCACCCGCCGGGCCGGGCTCGGCATGCGCGGCCCACACCTTGAGCGGGGCCCCTTCCAGGGTGGTCATGGCGCCGGGCACCGGGTCGAAGGCCCGCACGCGCCGCGCCAGCAGCGCAGCGGGCGCCGACCAGTCCAGCACCGCCTCGGCCTTGTCGATTTTGTGCGCGTAGGTCACGCCCTGCGCCGGCTGGGGCCGCCGCGGCAGCGGCCCCGCTTCCGCGGCCCGCAGCGCCTGCACCACCAGGCGCGCGCCGAGTTCGGCCAGGCGATCGTGCAGGACCCCGGCGGACTCGTGCGCACCGATCGGCAAGGCCTCCATCGCCACGATGTCGCCCGTGTCCAGACCCTCGTCCATTTGCATCAAGGTGATGCCGGTTTCGGTGTCGCCCGCCTCGATGGCGCGCTGGATGGGCGCCGCGCCGCGCCAGCGCGGCAACAACGACGCATGGATGTTGAGGCAGCCCAGCCGCGGCAGCTCCAGCACCCACCGCGGCAGGATCAGCCCGTACGCCGCCACCACCAGCACGTCGGGCCGGGCCGCCGCCAACGCAGCGCGGGCCGCTGCGGCATCGTCGGCCCAACGGCCGTCCAGGCGCAGCCCGCGCGGCTGCGCCAGCGGCCAGCCACGCGCCACGGCCAGCGCCTTGACCGGCGAAGGGTGCAGCTTGAGCCCGCGCCCAGCCGGCCGGTCCGGCTGCGTGAGCACGAGCGGGATCGGGTAACCTGCGTCGCCGATGGCCTGCAACGCCGTGGCGGCAAACG
Source organism: Tepidimonas thermarum (assembly GCF_007556705.1). Lineage (GTDB taxonomy): Bacteria > Pseudomonadota > Gammaproteobacteria > Burkholderiales > Burkholderiaceae_C > Tepidimonas > Tepidimonas thermarum. The sequence goes on from NZ_VJOL01000012.1 coordinate 45,488, forward strand.
CTGGCGTGCCGGCAAACGCCACCCGCAACGGGCGTGGCTCGCCGAGCCGGGGCACAGGCGCCGCCGGCGTGCCCTCGGACATGGCGGTCAAAGCCGGGCCTCCGCCGCGGCCCGGCGCGGGCGGGGACGGCCTTCGTGCGCACCGGCGCGCGCCGCTTCGCGCTCGGCCTTGAGCAGCTTGGTCTTGATGCGTTCGCGCTTGAGCGGGGACAGGTACTCGACGAATACCTTGCCCATGAGGTGGTCCATCTCGTGCTGGATGCACACCGCAAGCAGCCCTTCGGCCTCGATCACGCGACTGACGCCGTGCTCGTCGAGCGCGCGCACGCGCACCGCCACGGAACGCTCGACGCCGTCGTAGATGCCAGGCACCGACAGGCACCCCTCCTCGCCGCGGCGTTTTTCGTCGCTGGCCCACTCCAGCTCGGGATTGATCAGCACCAGCGGCTGGTCGCGCGAGTCGCTGACGTCGATGACGATGATGCGCTCGTGGATGTCGACTTGCGTGGCCGCCAGGCCGATGCCGTTGGCGGCGTACATCGTGGCCAGCATGCGCGGGATGATGGCGCGCACGCGCTCATCGACGGCGGCTACCGGCCGCGCCACGGTGTGCAGGCGCGGATCGGGGTAGCGCAAAATGGGCAGGGTGTCGGTGGAGGCGTTCATAGGTGAATGTCGCTATTTTCACCACTTTTGCCCCGTGGCGCCAGGCCACAGACTGCAATGGCATTGCCAGATGTGGGGGCAGACCGCACAATCCAAAGGGAACGATTGCGATCGATGACCTCTATGCCCCTGCGCCCCGCCCCATCCGTCCCCGTGGCCCACGCCCCGTCGCGAACTGGCACGCGCCATGGCATGGGCGCTGCCCGCTGCGCCGCGCTGGCGCTGCTCGCCTGTGCGGCCAGCGCGGCGGCCGCCTTCCCGTCCTATCCGATCACGCCGCAGCAACGCGCCACGGCGCAACAGGTCGCGCAGGCCGGCGTGCCGCTGTCCGAACTCGCCCCCAACGCCCCCGAGCGCTACACCGTGCGGCGCGGCGACACGCTGTGGGCCATTGCCACGCTCTACCTCAAAAGCCCCTGGCGTTGGCCCGAGCTGTGGGGCATGAACCTGGCGCAAATCCGCAACCCCCACCTGATCTACCCCGGGCAGGTGCTGGTGCTCACGCGCGTGGGCGACCGGGCGGTGCTCGCACTCGCCACGGATGAGCCACCCACGGTCAAGTGGTCGCCGCGCGTGCGGGCACAGCCCGTGGACGGCAGTGTGCCCGCGCTGCCGCCAGGCGCGATCGAACCCTTCCTGGCCGATGTGCACGTGGTCGATGGCGACGCCCACCAGGCGGCGCCACGCATCGTCGCCGGGCCGGAACACCGCGTGCTGCTGGCGCGCGGCGACCGCGCCTACGCCCGCGGCCAGTCCGGGCCGAGCGAGGCGCTCAGCGGCGATGCGCTGCAAGCCAGCGCGGGCACGGGCGGGCGCGTGCTGAGCATCTACCGCAACGCCACCCCCCTGCGCGACCCGGAAACCGGGGAGCTGCTCGGCTACGAGGCGCATGCCGTCGGCCGCGCGGTGCTGGTGCGCGGCGAGCGCGTCGACGATGCACCCGACGGCCGCACCGCGATCGTGCCGGCCACGATCGACATCCTGCAGGCGCGCGAGGAAATCCGCATCGGCGACCGTCTGTTGCCACAAACGGCCCGTGAACAGCAACATTACGTGCCGCACGCGCCCAGCCAAGCCGTGCAAGGCCGCATCGTCAAGGTGCATGGCGACGCGGTGCAGTACGCCGGCCAACACCAAATCGTGGTGCTCAACCGCGGCCGCCGCGATGGGCTGGAGGTCGGCCACGTGCTGGCGCTGCTCAAAAACCGCGACACGGTGACCGACAAAACCGACGAGGCCCAACCGGCCCTGGTGTTACCGAGCGAACGCAACGGGCTGATGATGGTGTTTCGCGTTTTTGACCAGGTGGCCTACGCGCTCATCCTGCAAATCACCGACGGCGTGCGCACCGGCGACCGCTTCGTCAACCCCTGACGCGACGGGGGACGGCACAGGTGGCACCCGACGATTGGGAGGATTGGCTGCGGCTGACCGCCACCGATGGGGTGGGCGCGGTGACCGCGCGGCGGCTGCTTGCGGCCTTTGGCCTGCCGGCCCACATCTTTGCCCAGCCCGCCAGCGCCTTGGCCGAGGTCGTCGGCCCCGCGCTCGCCGCCCGCCTGCGCGCCACGCCCGCCGGGTGGGACGCGCTGCGGCAGCACACACGGCAGTGGCTGGCCGACCCGCAGCACCACCTCATCGCGCTGGGCGATACGCGCTACCCCGCGCCGCTGTTGACCACACCCGACCCGCCGGCGCTGCTGCACGTGGTAGGCGATGCGGCTGCGCTGTCGGCACCGCGCGCGCTGGCCGTGGTGGGCAGCCGCAACCCCACGCCGCAAGGCGCCGAAAACGCCCGCGCCTTTGCGCAGGCATTGGCCGCGGAAGGGGTGGTCATCGTCTCGGGCCTGGCCGCGGGGATCGACGCTGCAGCGCACGAGGGGGCGCTGGCCGCCGGCGGCGTCACCGTGGCCGTGGTGGGCACGGGGGTGGACCGGGTCTATCCGGCGCGGCACCGGGCGCTGGCGCACCGCATCGCCGCCGCTGGCTGTGTGGTCAGCGAATACCCGCTGGGCACGCCGCCGCTGGCGCCGCATTTTCCGCGCCGCAACCGCCTGATCGCGGGCTTGACCCAGGGCACGCTGGTGGTCGAGGCCGCGCTGGGCTCCGGCTCGCTGATCACCGCCGAGCTGGCCACCCACATGGGGCGGGAGGTCTTCGCCATCCCCGGCTCGATCCACTCGCCACAGTCGCGCGGCTGCCACGCGCTGATTCGCCAGGGCGCCAAATTGGTCGAGACCGCTGAGCACATCCGCGAGGAGCTCACCGGCGTGTGGGGGCCGCCCGCCCTGACCGCCCCGGCGGCGGCGGCCGACGGCGACGCTGGGACGGACCCAGCGGAGGATCCGGTGCTGGCCGCGCTGGGCCACGACCCCACGCCGTTCGACCTGCTGCAGGCGCGCTGCGGCTGGGACACCCCACAGTTGCAGGCGCATTTGCTGGCGCTGGAGCTCAAGGGCGTGGTGCAGCGGCTGCCAGGGGGGCGGCTGCAGCGCGTCGCGCGCGCCTGAGCGCGGCTGAGGCGCGAGTGCGAATCAGACCACGGCGCCGGCGTTGGGGTCGTCGTCGGCTTTCTTGGCGGGCTTGACCAGGTCCTCGCGCTTGATGCCCAGCCACATCGCAATGCCGGCGGCCACGAACACCGACGAGTAGATGCCAAACAGGATGCCGATGGTCAACGCCAGCGCAAAGTAGTGCAGCGTCGGACCGCCAAACAGCAGCATCGACAGCACCATCGCCTCGGTCGAGCCGTGGGTGATGATGGTGCGGCTCATGGTCGAGGTGATGGCGTGGTCGATCACCTGCCGCACGGTCATCTTGCGCTGGCGCCGGAACGTCTCGCGGATGCGGTCGAAGATCACCACCGACTCGTTGACCGAGTAGCCCAGCACCGCCAACACCGCCGCCAGCACCGCCAGCGAAAACTCCCACTGGAAGAAGGCGAAAAAGCCCAGGATGATCACCACGTCGTGCAGGTTGGCGATGATCGCGGCCACCGCGTACTTCCACTCGAAGCGCACGGCCAGGTAGATCATGATGCCGGCGATGACGAAGGCCAACGCGAGCAAGCCGTTTTCCACCAGCTCGCGCCCCACCTGGGGGCCGACGAATTCGGTGCGGCGCAGCTCGACATCGGGGGTCTGCGCACGCAGCGCGGCCAGCAGCTGCTCGGTTTGCTGGCCCGAGGCAAGCCCCTCGCGCAGCGGCAGGCGCATCAGCACGTCGCGCGCGCTGCCAAAGTGCTGTACCGGCACGTCCGTGTAGCCCAGCGACGCCACCGCCGCGCGCACCTGCGCCAGGTCCGCCGGCTGGGCATACGACACCTCGATCACGGTGCCGCCGGTGAATTCCACCGACAGGTTGAGCCCGCGCGTGACCAAAAAGACCACGGCGGCCAAAAACGTCACCAGCGACACCAGGTTGAGCACCAGCATGTGGCGCGTAAACGGGATGTCGCGGCGGATCGGAAACAGCTCCATCATCGCTCTCCAGGCGGATCAGTCGGGCTTGCCAGCGCCCGCGGGGGCCACGCGTATGCCAATCGAGACCGCGCGCAGCTTCTTCTGCCGCCCGTACCACAGGTTGACCAGGGCGCGCGAGAAAAACACCGCCGAGAACATGCTGGTCAGAATACCGATGCTGTGCACCACGGCAAAGCCGCGCACCGGCCCCGAGCCGAAGGTCAGCAGCGCCAACCCGGCCAGCAGCGAGGTGATGTTGGAGTCCAAAATCGTGTCCCAGGCGTGCTCGTAGCCCTTGTGGATGGCCGTCTGTGGCGCCGAGCCGTTGCGCAGCTCCTCGCGCACGCGCTCGTTGATGAGCACGTTGGCGTCGATCGCCATGCCCAGCGTCAGCGCCATGGCCGCAATGCCGGGCAGCGTCAGCGTCGCCTGCAGCATGGACAGCACGGCCACCAGCAGCATCAGGTTGAACGCCAGCGCCAGGCTGGAAAACACCCCGAACAGCCGGTAGTACACACACATGAACGCCACCACCGCCACAAAGCCCCAGACCACGCTGTTGAAGCCCATGCGGATGTTGTCGGCGCCCAGGCTCGGGCCAATGGTGCGCTCTTCGACGATTTCCATCGGCGCCGCCAGCGACCCCGCACGCAGCAGCAGCGCGGTGTCGTTGGCCTCGCGCGTCGTCATGCGGCCGGAAATCTGCACGCGGCCGCCCCCGATTTCGGTGCGGATGACCGGCGCCGTCACCACCTCGCCCTTGCCTTTTTCGAACAGCAGGATCGCCATGCGCTTGCCGACGTTGTCGCGCGTGACGTCGCGGAAGATGCGCGCGCCCTTGGCGTCCAGGGTCAGGTTGACCACCGGCTCCTGCGTCTGGCTGTCGAAGCCGGCCTGCGCGTCGGTGAGGTTTTCGCCGGTCAGGATCACCTCGCGTTTGACGATCACGGGCAGGCCGTTGCGGTCCAGGTAGCGCTCGGCGCCCAGCGGCACCGGCCCCGCATCGCGCTCGGCGGCGCGCCCCTCGGGGCTTTCATCGACCATGCGGATTTCCAGCGTCGCCGTGCGGCCCAAAATGTCCTTGGCCTTGGCCGTGTCTTGCACGCCGGGGAGCTGCACCACGATGCGGTCCAGCCCCTGCTGCTGGATGACCGGCTCGGCCACGCCCAGCTCGTTGATGCGGTTGTGCAGCGTCAGGATGTTTTGCTTGAGGGCCTGCTCCTGCAAGCGGCGCGCGGCGTCGGGCCGCAGCGTCAGCGCCAGCACGGTTTCGGCGCCGTCCTCGCGTTCGGCGATTTGCAAATCGGCAAAGTCGCGCGCGATCAGGTCGGCCGCCGCGCGCGCCGTGGCCGCGTCGCGCGCGCGCACGAGCACCGTCTGCCCCTCGCGCCGCACCCCGCCGTGGCGGATGCCCTTGTCGCGCAAGGCCGTGCGCACGTCGGCCGCCAGCGCCTCGATGCGTTTGTCGAGCGCGGCGGCCATGTCCACCTGCAGCAGAAAATGCACCCCGCCGCGCAGGTCCAGCCCCAGGTACATGGGCTGCGCGTGCAGGCTTTGCAGCCAGCCGGGCGTGCGCGGCAACAGGTTGAGCGCCACCACGTGGGACGGGTTGGCGGGATCCGGGTTGAGCGCGCGCTCGATCGCATCACGCGCCCGAATCTGCGCCTCGGTCGAGGCAAAACGCGCCTTGATCGTCTGCCCGTCGAACTGGATCGCCTCGGCCGTCAGGCCCGCAGCCGCCAACGCCTGCTCGACGCGCGCCACCGTGTCCGCATCCACGCGCTGGGTGGCCCGGGCCGGCGACACCTGCACCGCCGGCGCCTCGCCAAAGAAATTGGGCAGGGTGTAGAGGGTGGCGATGACGAACACGACCACCAGGATCGCGTACTTCCACCAGGAGTATCGGTTCATGGACAAACGCCTTGCGGCGCCCGCGGCGCCACGGTTGGACGCGACGCTGTGCGGCGCACGCGTACCCGCTTACTTGAGGGTGCCCTTGGGCAGCACCTGCACCACGGCGCTGCGCTGCATCTGCACCTCGACACCGTCGGCCAGCTCCACGCCGATGTACGTGTCGCCGAGCTTGGATACCTTGCCGAGCAAACCACCGGCGGTGACCACCTCGTCGCCCTTGGCCAGGGCATCGATCATCGCCTTGTGCTCTTTTTGGCGCTTCATTTGCGGCCGGATCATGACGAAGTACAGCACCACGAACATGAGCACCAGGGGCAGCAGGCTCATGAGCGTCGAGGGCGCGTCGCCGCCAGCGGCGGCCTGGGCGTAAGCAGGGGAGATGAACACGTCGGATTCCTCTGGCGTGCAAAGGGTTGGGGGCAGCGGGGGAGCGGGCGCGCCGTCGTGCGCCCGCCCAACCCCCGCAATGGCAAACGCCCATTGTAGCCCGCCCACATTCCCGGCAGGTGACGTGGCGCGGCGCGCAGGCCGGGCGGGCTCAGTCCGGGTGCGCCTGCACCACCGCGGGTTCGGGCCGCACGCGCACGCCCCACAACACGCCAGCCACCAGCGCCGCAATGCCCAGCAACGACAGCGGCGCCGGCCACTGTCCGCGCCACAGATAGGCATAGAGCAGCGCCGCCAGCGTCTCGAAGACGATGAGCTGCCCCGCCAACGCCGTGGGCAGGCGCTGGCTGGCGGCGTTCCAGCACAGGGTGCCCAGCCAGGACGCCAGCAACCCCACCGCCACCATCAAGCCCACGAACAGCGCCGGCCGTGGCCCCAGCGGCATCGCAAACGGATCGTCGCGCAACGCGTCCAGCCCCCACAGCGCGGCATAACCCAGCAGCGCCAGCGGCAGCGTTGCCAGGCCCTGGGCGGTGGACCAGGCGCGCGGGCTGCGCTGCGGATGGGCGCGCAGCCAATCCGCGTTGTGCAGCGGGTACCAGGTCCAGCAGGCCACCGCCCCCACGGCCAGCGCCGCGCCCAGCGCATACCCCGCCACGTCGCGCGCCGGGTCGGCCAGCACGGCCTGCAACTCGGTCTGGTTGACCAGCGCGATACCCAGCGCGATCAGCACCAGCGCGGGCCACAGCCGCCGCCACGGGAGGCGGCCGTCGCGCGCCGCGTCGCGGCGGTTGGCCACGATGGCGATGACCACCGGCAACGTGCCGATGATGACCGTGGACAGCGGCCCGCCGGTGCGCTGGATGGAGCTGGCCAGCAGCACGTAATACAACAGGTTGCCGACGAAAGCCAGCTTGAGCGCGTGCCACCAGTCGGCGCGCACCAGGCTGCGCAGCCCGGCACGGTCGAACCACGCCAGCGGCAGGCACAACAGCCCAAACGCCAGGTAGCGCCCCACCGACAGCAGCGCGGCCGGGTACTCGGGCAGCATCAGGGGCGTGACGAACACCAGCCCCCACAGGGCCCCAGCCGCCAGCGCCCACAGCACGCCGCTGCCCAGCCCTGCCGTCCCCCCGCCGCCTTGCGCCGCCATCGCCCCCCCGGTTGTGTGGTGCCAAAGGGCGCAAGTATACGGACCGCCCGGCGTGGAAGCAGGGTCAGGCCCCAGGCCGGGCAGCGGGTGGCTCAGGCCGCGCGCGCGCCCGCACCGGCTGGCGCAGCGGTACCCTCGCCGGCGCGCCAGCGGCGCAACAGCTCGTCCCACACGGGGCGGGCCGCCTGCAGGTTGCGCGCCTTGACGTGGCCAAAACCCTTGACGCGCGCGGGCCAGCGCGCGATCTCCAACGCCAGCGGCAGCCGCTCGGCGCGCAGATCGCGCAGCAGCTCGTCGATCGCGGCTTCGTACTCGCGAATCAGCGCACGCTCGGTGCGGCGCTCCTCGGTGTAACCGAACGGATCCAGGGCCGTGCCGCGCAGGCCCTTGAACCGGGCCAGCAAACGGAAGGCGCCCAACATCCAGGGACCGTACTCGCGCTTGACCAGCTCGCCCTTGTCGTTGCGCTTGGCCAGCAGCGGCGGCGCCAGGTGAAAGCGCAGCGTGAAGTCGCCCTCGAACTGCTCGCGCAGGCGCTGCACAAACGCGCCGTCGGTGTACAGACGTGCCACCTCGTACTCGTCCTTGTACGCCATGAGCTGCGCCAGATGGCGGGCCACCGCCTCCGTCAGCGCCGTCGAGCCGGTGCCCAGCGCCGCTTCGGCCGCCTGCACGCGGCGCACCAGCGCCTCGTAGCGCTGGGCGTAGGCGGCATTCTGGTAGCCGGTCAGGTGCTCCACCCGCACGCGGATGACGTGCTCCAGCGTCGGGCGCGGCCGCAGCTCGACCACCTGGGCGGGCTGCAACAGGCGCTTGAGGGCCGCCTCATCGTGCGCGGCGCGCCGGCCACCGACATCGTCATCCTGGTGGTGGCGGCGGACGACGGCGTCATGCCGCAAACGCGCGAAGCCATCAAGCACGCCAAGGCGGCCGGGGTGCCGATCGTGGTGGCGCTGACCAAAATCGACAAG
>NZ_VJOL01000120.1 GCF_007556705.1 Tepidimonas thermarum
AGCGGCCACCCCGGCGCCCCCATGGGCATGGCCGAAATGGCCGTGGCGCTGTGGAGCCGCCACCTCAAGCACAACCCGGCCAACCCCGCCTGGGCCGACCGTGACCGCTTCGTGCTCTCCAACGGCCACGGCTCCATGCTGATCTATGCGCTGCTGCACCTGAGCGGCTACGACCTGCCCCTGGAGGAGCTCAAAGCCTTTCGCCAGCTGCACAGCAAAACACCGGGCCACCCGGAAGTGGGCATCACCCCCGGCGTGGAGACCACCACCGGCCCGCTGGGGCAGGGCATCGCCAACGCGGTGGGCATGGCGCTGGCCGAAAAGCTGCTGGCGGCCGAATTCAACCGCCCCGGCCACACCATCGTCGACCATGACACCTACGTGTTTTTGGGCGATGGCTGCATGATGGAGGGCATCAGCCACGAGGTCTGCTCGCTGGCGGGCACGCTGCGGCTGTCCAAGCTGATTGCCCTCTACGACGACAACGGCATCTCGATCGACGGCCACGTCGAGGGCTGGTTTGCCGACGACACCCCGGCGCGCTTCGAGGCCTATGGCTGGCATGTCATCCGCAACGTCGATGGTCACGACACCGAGGCGGTGGACGCCGCCATCCGGCTGGCCAAGGCGCAGGCGCGCCGCCCCGATGGCAAGCCCACGCTGATCTGCTGCAAGACCGTCATCGGCCAGGGCTCGCCCAACAAAGCCGGGACGCACGATGTGCACGGTGCCGCCCTGGGTGCAGCCGAGGTGGCCGCGACGCGGCAGGCGCTGGATTGGCCGTACCCGCCGTTCGAGATCCCGGCCGAGCTCTACGCCGCCTGGGACGCGCGCGCCCACGGCGCCGCCGCCGAGGCCGCCTGGCAGCGGCGCTTTG
>NZ_VJOL01000121.1 GCF_007556705.1 Tepidimonas thermarum
GCGAGGCCCTGCGCATTCTCGTCAATGAAGCCGCCAAGATCGAGCGCGCCGAGTATCTCGGCGCCCGTCCCTACGAGCGCTCCCCGACCCGGCGCGACTACGCCAACGGCTTCAAGCCCAAGACCATGCTCACCCGGCTGGGCGAGGTGACCTTCCAGGTGCCGCAAGTGCGTTCCGGCGATTTCTACCCTTCCGCCCTGGAGAAGGGCTCCCGCACTGACCAAGCCGTCCATCTCGCCTTGGCCGAAATGTATGTTCAGGGCGTCTCCACCCGCCGCGTCATCGAGGTGCTGCAGAAGTTGCTCGGCCCGGAAATTGCGCTTTCCAGCACCCAGGTCAGCCGTGCCGCAGCCAAGCTCGACGCGGGACTTGCGGCGTGGCGCGAGCGCCCCTTGGGCGAGACGCCTTACCTCTTCCTGGATGCGCGCTACGAGAAGGTGCGCCTGGAAGGCCGCATCGTCGATTGCGCCGTCTTGATCGCCGTCGGCATCGAGGCCTCCGGCAAACGCCGCGTGCTCGGCTGCGACATCGCCACCTCAGAGGCCGAGATCAATTGGCGGCGCTTCCTGGAAAGCCTGCTCGCCCGGGGTCTCAAGGGCGTGCGACTGATCGTCGCCGACGATCATGCCGGCCTGAAAGCCGCCCGCCGCGCCGTCCTTCCCGCCGTGCCCTGGCAACGCTGCCAGTTCCATCTGCAGCAGAATGCCGGACAGTTCGTCACCCGCCAGGAAGCCAAAAAGTCCGTCGCCGCCCAGTTGCGCGCCGTCTTCAACGCGCCCGACCGAGCCGAGGCCGAGCGGCTCTTCAAGGCCGCCCTCGAATCCTGGCGCAAGGAGCATCCCAAATTGGCCGCAT
>NZ_VJOL01000122.1 GCF_007556705.1 Tepidimonas thermarum
GCGCCATCCAGTCCGTTCTCGAGCAAGATCGCATAAGCGGCTTCCAAGGGGTTGGTTTCGACTCGTATTGCCATGAGGGTTACACTCCTTTCTCGAAGTCATGGCGTCAGACCCACCCTCGCGCTGTCTGCTGGGCGGGGAGCGTAGGCGCGTAGCGCCGGAGATCCCCGCCCAGCAGACAACCGGCAAAATGGAATTTACAGAAAGAACGATACACAACTACACCATCGACCTGCGCGCCTTCGATGGGGCGCTGGCGTCCGTGCTGATGCGCGACGAAGATTCTGATGGCGTTGCCACTACCTTCACCCTCAACTACGCCACGGCTGCGCTGGCCGGCACGGAGGGTGGCCTGGTGCTGCGCCACTCCGTCACAGAAGCGCCTGCGGTCACGCCTAACGCCAACGTCAACGTGCGCCTTGCCGATGCCTCCGGCGCGAACAACACCGTGGTCCTGCGTGTCGAAAACGATCTCAACAAAGAGACCGTGTTCAACTACAAGCTGGACTTCGACGGCGCGAGCAGCGCAACGGATACGACCCTCGCCGGCGGTAAGGTCGAAAACGTCACCATCGTCGACGCCGATACCGAATCCAACACGGTTGAGCTGGTCAAGACCACCGAGCACACAGTTGTGTATCGTTCTTTCTGTAAATTCCATTTTGCCGGTTGTCTGCTGGGCGGGGATCTCCGGCGCTACGCGCCTACGCTCCCCGCCCAGCAGACAGCGCGAGGGTGGGTCTGACGCCATGACTTCGAGAAAGGAGTGTAACCCTCATGGCAATACGAGTCGAAACCAACCCCTTGGAAGCCGCTTATGCGATCTTGCTCGAGAACGGACTGGATGGCGC
>NZ_VJOL01000123.1 GCF_007556705.1 Tepidimonas thermarum
GTCGGAAAAGCTGGTCTGCATCATCGCTGCTACTGCCCCCAAGCCGTACCAGGGATTGTTCCACATCCTGCGGCGCTCAGGCTTCCCGCGCAGGGGGCGGGAGGGGAATAAATCAGTGTTTCCCTAGAGCCGCCCCACCGCGTATTCGAAAAATGGATTCGACAGGTTAGCGAACGCGAGTTTGTGATTGGCTCACATCGTATTTCGGTCCGTCTGCGTGGAGGGTGTCGGGTATGTTCGATACCGTGCGAAAACGTGGACGAGGAATTGGCCTTGGCCGATATGGCGCTGATTCAGGCCAAACGCCGTGGTTTCGGAACGGTCATCGATTACGCACAACTCCAGCATCTACGAGACTGGACCGTGCTGCAACTGAGTCGGGATTTACAGCGCGCACTAGAAAATAACGAATTCAAGTTGTATCTGCAACCCCAAGTCGACGGAAATAGATGCATCGTCGGTGTAGAAGGTCTGCTCCGCTGGGAACACCCAACTCGCGGACTGCTGCCCCCAGGGGCTTTCTTGGCAGCCGCCCAAGAAATCGGCCTGCTCAACGCCGTTGGAATGGTCGCATTAGAACAAGCGGTTTCCTTGACTCTCGAATGGGAGAACGACCCGCTGCTGGCGCACCTGACCCTATCGGTCAATCTCAGCCCTCAGCAGTTTCGTTGTCCCGACCTAACAGGCCGTTGAAAAATCCCTCGCCACCCCCCGCGTCGGGCGGTACGATCTGAGGCCAACCGAGAACAACGCAGACGAGCACGATGAGAGGCAGTCAAGACTTCCAGGGGGCGATGTTCAGCT
>NZ_VJOL01000124.1 GCF_007556705.1 Tepidimonas thermarum
CCGTGCTCAAGGCCGGTGGGGCGCTGGCGACGCTGGTGTCGCTGGGCGTGGTGACGGCTGAGCAGGCGCTGGCGGCGGGCCGCGAAGGCTTTGCGGCCAAGACGCTGGCCGAGGCGCTGGCGGCCGTGGGTGGCCAGCCGGCGGCGAGCGACCAGGTGCAAATCATTTCGCCCGACATCGCCGAAAACGGTGCCGTGGTGCCGGTGGGGGCGGTGAGCAAGCTGCCCAACACGACGGAGATCTACCTGCTGGTGGAGAAGAACCCGACGCCGCTGTCGGCGGGGTTCATCATTCCTGCGGGCACGGAGCCCGAGGTGCAAACGCGCCTGAAGATGGGGCAGAGCACCAACGTGCTGGCGGTGGTCAAGGCCGACGGCAAGCTGTACTCGGCGGTCAAGGAAACCAAGGTCACGCTGGGCGGCTGCGGCGGCTGAGTGCGTGCGAGCATAGACGAGGAAAGGAGAAGCAGAGATGGCAGATCCGATGCGCATTCGCGCCAATGAAGCGGGTGGGGTGACGACGGTGCGGGTGCTCATGAGCCACCCGATGGAGCCGGGCACGCGCAAAGATGCGTCTGGCAACCTGGTGCCGGCGCACTACATCACGGACGTGGTGGCCACGCACAATGGCAAAGAGGTGCTCAAGGCGATGTGGAGCGGGGCGGTGTCGCAAAACCCGTTTTTGAGCTTCAAGTTCAAGGGCGGCAACAAGGGCGACAAGGTGGTGGTCAAGTGGACCGACAACAAGGGTGAGTCGCGCACCGACGAGGCCACCATCGCTTAAG
>NZ_VJOL01000125.1 GCF_007556705.1 Tepidimonas thermarum
TTTCCGCAATGCTCGCCGAACTCGACGACGAGTGGCTGACCGGCAAGGTCTATCTCAACTTCAACCTGTAACCCGGTTGTCATGACCACCCAACCGGAAATTTACAGAAAAGAGGTTGCACAATCTCAATTCACCCGCATCATACAGCAACCATTCGGTTTTAGGTCGGCGTGCCTTGGCAACAATTTCCTCTTCGTACTTTTGCTTGGCACGAACCAAAAACTCCTCAGCCAACGGCAAAGGATAAATTTTATCCAAATGCAATATGGTTTTATCGGCCACTTGGTAACGCGACAGCTGATGATATTCAATTTGAACACCATCGCCCTGCGCCGTTTGGGGGCGCAGATATTTTGACAACCAATCAATGGTTGTCAACAATTCACTACTCAGGTTATCCGCCACCAGCAAGATGCGGATTCGATTCGAATCAAAATGAATGGGCTGCACCGGGCCTTCGCTCCCGATATGATCAGCCAATTCAGCGCGCCAGGCTTCAAGACCCCAGTCAGAGGGACGCTGAGTGTTCTTTTTCTGGAATTTAACAGGCCGTTGAAAAAATACCCTTCGAACGCACCAGTGACGCTGCTTTCGAAGAAACGAGCCGCCCAGACGTGGCTGCGCAGCGATTGCGACGTGCATTTCGGCCGGTTTGCAGGCCGTTTTG
>NZ_VJOL01000126.1 GCF_007556705.1 Tepidimonas thermarum
CGTGATCCTGTCAGCGACGAAGCGTCCAGCCCGCGACAGGACACCGAGAACACAGGGCTGGGACTGCTGCAAGCTGTCCTGGCGAGAGAGAACCTGCGGCAAGCGTGGAAACGAGTCAAAGCCAACAAAGGCGCGGCTGGCGTGGATGGATTGGACACCGAACAGACCGCCCGCCATCTGATGACGGCGTGGCCGAAGATTCGCGAACAACTGCTGCGTGGGACATACCGGCCCAGTCCGGTACGACGGGTATTGATCCCGAAACCGGGCGGTGGCGAGCGCGAGCTTGGCATACCGACGGTGACGGATCGACTGATCCAGCAAGCACTGCTGCAAGTGCTGCAACCACTACTTGACCCGACATTCAGCCAACACAGCTATGGTTTCCGACCGGGGCGGCGAGCCCACGACGCGATACTGGCGGCGCAGGGCTACATCCAATCCGGCCGGAAGATCGTGGTGGATGTCGATCTGGAGAAATTCTTTGATCGCGTCAATCACGACATCCTCATAGACCGCCTACGGAAACGCATCGATGACGCCGGCATCATTCGGCTGATACGGGCGTATCTGAACAGCGGCATCATGAGCGATGGCGTCGTGCTGGAGCGGTATCAAGG
>NZ_VJOL01000127.1 GCF_007556705.1 Tepidimonas thermarum
TGGCCGATGCGCCTGTGCATCCGCTGCAACAAACGCTCAAGGATCTGGAGCGAGCTTACGCCAACTTCTTCGCCAAGCGGGCCGACTTCCCGCGCTTCAAGAAGAAGGGCCAACACGACAGCTTCCGCTACCCCGATCCGAAGCAGATCAAGCTCGACCAGGCCAACAGCCGCATCTTCCTGCCCAAGCTCGGCTGGCTGCGCTACCGCAACAGCCGCGAGGTTCTGGGTACGGTGAAGAACGTTACCGTCAGCCAGTCGTGCGGCAAATGGTTCGTGTCGATCCAGACAGAGCGTGAAATTCAAGCCCCAGTGCCCAAGGCCACCAGTGCCGTGGGCATCGACATGGGCGTGACACGCTTTGCCACGCTCTCAGACGGCACGTTCTACGCGCCGCTCAACAGTTTCAAGCGGCACGAAGACCGCTTGCGCCGTGCGCAGCAGGCGATGAGCCGCAAAACGAAGTTCAGCAACAACTGGAAGAAGGCGAAAGCCCGCGTCCAGAAGATTCACGCCCGGATCGGTAACGTCCGCCGCGACTACCTGCACAAGGCCA
>NZ_VJOL01000128.1 GCF_007556705.1 Tepidimonas thermarum
TTCCGCAATGCTCGCCGAACTCGACGACGAGTGGCTGACCGGCAAGGTCTATCTCAACTTCAACCTGTAACCCGGTTGTCATGACCACCCAACCGGAAATTTACAGAAAAGAGGTTGCACAATCCCGGTGCGCTGTGGCCTCTTATACGGCACCGGCCCGCCCGCGTTCAGATACCGCCGCACTGTGTTGCGCGCGATGCCCAGCGTCCTCGCAATCCGCTTCGCACCCCACCCTGACTGCCCCAACCGAACGATCGTCCTGACCGCTTCCGGCTCCAACATCTCCTGCCCTCCGCAACCTACACGGCGTACAGGATCTACCTCAATGTGCTTCGTTTCCAACGATGGCCTCCTTGCGAACGAGGGGGTCAGTTCCTCGTGTCGCTAGGGGGTCAATTTACGGTGTCGCCTGACAGTTCTATATCCGGCCTGTTGTGCAGGAATAGACCTGCTGGCCCTGATGGAATCCGCTGACCCGCGCCTCATTCTCCTGAAGGACTCGAAGTCCTTGTAAGCCATACAGGCTTGGCGGGTCACGGT
>NZ_VJOL01000129.1 GCF_007556705.1 Tepidimonas thermarum
CACCGGCAAAAACCGGGCAACGCTGCACGAGCGCATCACGCGGCTTCGAGCTGGAACCGTTGAGCTGAAACAAGGCCGGTACGTGTACATAGGCGGCCTGATTGGCGAGGCATTCAAGGACGAGGAAACGCAGGAATGGGTGATTGAGCTGAACCCGAAATTGCGAGCCTTGTACGGAGCCGACCAGTTCACGCAGGTGGATTGGTCAGTTCGCCACGCGCTGGACGGGAAGCCTCTTGCCCAATGGCTGCATGGCTTCTATGCCAGCCATGCCAAGCCGTTCCCGATCAAGATCGAGACGCTGCACCGGCTCTGCGGCAGCGAGGCTGGCGAGATGTGGAAGTTCGCCCAGACGCTGCGCAAGGCGCTGGACGACGTGGCCGAGGCCTGCGCAGCGCATGGCGAGTGGTTCAGCTACGAGATTCGCGGCGACCTGGTGTACGTTGAGAAGCGCCCCAGCGTAGCGCAGCGGCGGCACCTGGTCAAGAAGGCAGTGCAGCGCCGGAAGCCTCGCACCTG
>NZ_VJOL01000013.1 GCF_007556705.1 Tepidimonas thermarum
CGCAGCTTCGCTCCACGCTTCCTCCCCACAATCGGTCACCCTCTTGCAGTTGCGCTTCGCTTCGTTCGCTGTGATCAACTTACGGGAGGACTTTCACCTCCAAGAGTGCGCCCGTGCCGGGCGCACAAAAAAGAACCCCGGCCGCTAAAGGCGACCGGGGTTGCAAGCCTTTTGCTGTCACACACAAAGGCACCCGCTCAGGGAGGAAAAGCGGGGAGCCGCGCGAACGGCTCAGGCATAAATTTACCACAAGCTGACAGCAAATCGGTGGTGAAGTCGCAAAAAAGCCACTGTGTGCGCGCAGAGACACTATGTCTGCGCATTTTTATCGTTTCTGCCTTGCAGGTCGAACCGCAGCAGGCGGCATTCGATGGGCCCGTTGAACAGCGGTACGCGTCGGCTGGCCTGCAGCCGCAGGCGGCGCGGCAGTTCCCGATCGGGCGTCAGCACCCAGGCCGTCCAGCCGCCGAAATGCGACTTCCAGTGCGCGGCCAGCCGTTCGTAAAACACATCCGCGCCCAGGCCTCCGGCCACGCCCGCGGCCTCGATGCGCTCGCCATACGGCGGGTTGAGCAGCAGCACGCCCGCATGGGGGCTGGGCGGGAGGCGCTGCAGGGCGTCGCCGCCGCGAAATTCGACGGCGCCGCCCACGCCCGCGCGCTCGGCGTTGCGGCGCGCGAAGTCCACCATGCGAAACGACACGTCGCTGCCATAGGCGATGGGCGGTGTGTCCTTGGGCCAGCGGCGCTCGGCGGCCCGCGCCTGCTCGCGCAGCGCCGCCCAACGCGCCGCATCGTGTGGCAGCAGCCGCTCGAAGGCAAAGCGCCGCTGGCGCCCCGGCGCCATCCCCAGGGCGATCTGGGCGGCTTCGATGACCAGCGTGCCGCTGCCGCAGCAGGGGTCGAACAGCGGCACCGGCGCGCCATCGGCCGTGCGGCCGGTCCAACCCGTGGCCGCGATCATGGCCGCGGCCAGTGTCTCCTTGAGGGGGGCGTCGCCCTTGTCGGTGCGCCAGCCACGCTTGAACAGCGGCTCGCCGCTGGTGTCCAGCGCCAACGTCAGCGTGTCGGCGCCCAGGTGGAGGTGCACGCGCACGTCGGGGCGCGCGGTGTCCACGCTGGGCCGCGCCCCGCAGCGCGCGCGCAGCCGGTCGCACACGGCGTCTTTGACGCGCAGCGCCGCAAAGTTGAGGCTGCGCAGCGGGCTGCGCTGCGCGGTGACCTCGACCTTGATCGTGCGCTGCGGTGTAAACCACTGCTCCCACGCCACGGCCGCTGCGGCGGCATAGAGGTCGTCCTCATGGCGGTAGGGGCCCTCCCACAGGCGCAGCAGCACGCGCTGCGCGATGCGGCTGTGCAGGTTGAGCCGCAGCACCGTGTCCCAGTCGCCGCGCAGCCCGACGCCGCTGCGCCCGACGGTCAGCGCAGCGGGTGCGAGCCCGCTCAGGCGGGTGACCTCGTCGGCCAAAAAGGGGGCGGTGCCGCCCGCGCAGGGCAGATACAAATCGAAGCTGGACATGGGATCGGTTACAGGGTTTTGCGCAGGCTGGCGGGGGGGATGCGCAGCGCCTCGCGGTATTTGGCCACGGTGCGGCGCGCGCATTCGATGCCCTGCTCCTTGAGCAGCTCGGCGAGCTGGCCGTCGCTCAAAGGTTTGCGCGGGTCTTCGGCGGCGATCATTTGGCGGATGAGCGCACGCACCGCCGTGCTGGAGGCGTTGCCACCGGCGTCGGTGCCCAGGCTGGAGCCAAAGAAATATTTCAGCTCGAAGGTGCCAAACGGCGTCGCCATGTATTTGGCGGTGGTGACGCGGCTGATGGTGGACTCGTGCAACCCCACCTCGTCGGCGATGTCGCGCAGCACCAGCGGGCGCATGCCCACCTCGCCGTGCAGGAAGAAGTTGCGCTGGCGATCGACGATGGCGCGCGCCACGCGCAAGATGGTGTCGAAGCGCTGCTGCAGGTTTTTGACGAACCAGCGCGCCTCCTGCAGCCGCGCCTGCAAATCGCCACCGCGGTGGCCGCGCAGCGCCTGGGCATAGAGGTCGGTCACGCGCAGGCGCGGCAGCACGGCGGGGTTGAGCTGCACGTCGAACTGGGTGCCGTGCACGGTGACGATGACATCGGGCACGACGACCTGCCGCTCGGCGTCGGCAAAACGCCGCCCGGGTTTGGGCTCGAGCCGGCTGAGCAAGGCCAGGCCGGCGCGCACCTGGCCCTCATCGAGGCCGGTGGCCTGGGCCAGCCGGCGCGTGTCGCGGCGCGCGATCCACTCCAGCGGCTGCGCGCACAGGGCCAGCGCGGCCTGGGCGGCGGGGGTGTTGGGCAGCTCCAGAATCTGCAACCGCAGGCACTCGGCCAGGTCGCGCGCGCCCACGCCGGTGGGCTCCATGCTCTGCAGCCAACCAAGCGCGCGCCGCAGCAGCGAGGCGATTTCCTCGTGCCGCTCGCGCGCGGGGGCGCCTGCTGAGGCCGCACCGCCTGCGGCCAGCAGCTGCTGCCACAGCGCCTCGGTCAAGGCTTCCAGCGGTTCGCTGAGGTAGCCATCGTCGTCGAGCGATTCGATCAAAAAATACAACGCCGCGCGCTCGTCATCGTCCAGGTGCAGCGCCAGGGCCTGGCGGTGCAGGTGATCGGCCAGGCGTTCCGGCGCGCGCGCCACCTCGGTCGCATCCGGGCTATCGTCGTCCAGGTCGCGCCCGGCGCGGCCGACGCCGGGGCCTTGCAGCGACCAGTCGGATCCTTCCGCGCTCGTTTCCGTGTCGCCGTTCCAGCCGCCCGCGTCGTCGTCCAGGCGCGCCGGCCAATCCTCGGCGGGCGCGCCGACTTCAAAGGCCGCCACCGTATCCGGCAGCGCCGCGTCGCCCCCCAGCGCGTCGGCGTTGGCGGGTACGTCGCCCGCTTCGGCCAGGGCCACGTCTGCCTCGGCGGTGGGGTCATCCACCTCCTCGGCGCGTTCCAAAAAGGGGTTGTCCGCGAGCATCTGCTCGATTTCCTGCGCCACCTCCAGCGTCGAGAGCTGCAGCAGCCGGATCGATTGCTGCAGCTGCGGCGTCAGACTCAGCTGCGCCGTGGCGCGCAAACCAAGGCCGTGCTTCATGGCGCTACAGACGGAAGTGCTCGCCCAGGTAGACGCGGCGCACCTCGGCGTTGGCAACGATGTCGGCGGGCGTGCCGTGCGCGAGCACCTGCCCCTCGCTGATGATGTAGGCGTGGTCGCAGATGCCCAGCGTCTCGCGCACGTTGTGGTCCGTGATCAGCACGCCGATGCCGCGCGCCTTCAGAAACCCGATGATGCGCTGGATTTCGATGACGGCAATCGGGTCGATGCCGGCAAACGGCTCGTCGAGCAGGATGAAGCGGGGCTGCGCGGCCAGCGCGCGCGCGATCTCGACGCGGCGGCGCTCCCCGCCCGACAGGGCAGGCGCGGGGGCTTCGCGCAGGTGGTCGACCTGCAGTTCCGCCAGCAGCGCATCCAGCCGTTGGCGCAGCACCGGTTCGGACAGCGGCCGTCCGGCGTCGTCGCGCTGCAGTTCGAGCACCGCGCGCAGGTTTTGCTCCACCGTCAGTTTGCGAAAGATCGACGCCTCCTGCGGCAGGTAGCCCAGTCCCAGCCGGGCGCGCCGGTGGATGGGCAAATGCTCGGCGCGCGTGTCGTCGATCCAGATCCGCCCGGCGTCGGCGCGCACCAGGCCGACGATCATGTAAAACGAGGTCGTTTTGCCCGCGCCGTTGGGGCCGAGCAGGCCGACCACTTCCCCGCTGCGCACCTGCAGCGAGACATCGCGCACGACCAGGCGCCGCCCGTAGCGTTTTTGCAGGCCTTCGGCGCGCAGGTGGCTCGCGGGCGTGGCGGTCACGGCCGGCGCTCCAACCGGTCGCTGGGGGTCAGGGCGGGTGGCGGCGTATCCGGCCCCGGGTTGGTGGCGGCGGGATCGGCCTTGCGCGGCGACAACAGCGCGCGCACGCGCCCGCCGGGGTTGTCCGCGGCCGGTCGGCTGCGGTCGCCATCGACGGTGAAAGTGTCGCTGCGGTTGTCGTACACGATCAGCGCGCCTTGGGTGCGGTCGCTCAGCACCGTGCCGCGGTAGCGGCGCAGCTCGGCCTGCCCCACGAAGGTCACGCGGTCGGCGGCGCCGTCGTACTCGATGCGCTCGGCTTCGCCTTCCAGGTATTCGTCCACCCCCTCGCGCTTTTGGCGGTAAAACGCGCGCGCGGCGCCGTTGCCCAGCGCGATGCCGAACTGCTGGCCTTGCGCATCCTGTCGGACTTCGACCTGGTGCGCGCGGATGCGTATCGTGCCCTTGCTGATGACCACCTGGCCGGTGAAGACGCTGGTCTGCCGCGCATCGTCGTAGCGCAGCGCATCGGCCTCGACCTGCATCGGCGCGTTGCGGTCGGCACGCTCGGCGTGCGCGGCCAAGGGGGCGCCCGCCAGGAGTGCGAGGGCGATCAGGCCGGTGGGGCGCAGGACGCGGTGGCGGGCAGCAACGGGCACGGAATTTGCTCCTATCGTTCGGAGCGATTGTGCCACGCTCCCGCCGCGCACGCGCGACCCCGCACCGGGGCGTGCGCCGCAACGCGCGTCACGCCTGGCGCACGCGCGCGATCAGGGCGTCGGCGACGGTCAGCGTGCGCGCCGCCTGTCCGGGCACCAGGTAGCGGCCGGCGATGCCCAGCGACGGCGTGGCGTCCACTTCGTAGGCGTCTTGCAGCTGCAGCGCGCGCTTGACCTTGCCACTGACGCCAAACGACTGGTAGGTCTGGGCAAACTGCTGCCGGTCCACCCCTTGCTGGGCAGCCCAGGCGATGACGGCGTCGGCGGTGTTGAAGCGCGCCCGCTCCTCGTGCACGGCTTTGAAGGCTTTTTCGTGCAAATCGCCCAAGCGCCCCAGCGCCTCGAGCGTGTAGTACAGGCGCTGCATGGGCTCGAACGCGGCATTGAAGCCCACCGGCACGCGCCGCACCACGATTTCCTTGGGCAGCTTGCGCATCCAGTCGGTCATCAGCGGCTCGAACCGGTAGCAGTGGATGCAGCTGTAGGCAAAGAACTCCAACACCTCGACCTGGCCGGGGCCGGTGTCCACGGGGACGGGCTTGGCCAGGCGGCGGTATTCCGTGCCCTCACGCAGGGAGTCTTGCGCGTGCGCCGCTGGCAGCACGGTGGCAGCGGCCCAACCCAGGGCGATGGTGTGAAAGTGGCGGCGTTGCATGGCAGGCATCGGGGGCAAAACAGTCCGGAAAGTCGTGTGGGCGCGTGCAGCGTCGGTGGCCGTTGGAGTGGTTGTCAGCGGGCGCGGTTCCCCGGCATCAGCGCTGCACACGCACCAGCGCCGTTTCGATTTGTTTGGCGCGCAGGCGTTCCTGCATCACTTCGGCGTCCACCTTGTTGCCAAACGGCCCCAGCCGCACACGGTACATGCGCTGGCCAGCCTGTTCGCGTTCGCTGACCTTGGCGTCGAACCCCTGCAGGGCCAGGCGGGCGCGCTGGGCCTCGGCTTCTTCGGCGCTGCGAAACGCGCCCACCTGCACGAAGTACTGGAAAGGATCGACGGGCGCGTCACCCGCTGCGGCTTGGCCGGCGGCGGGCTGGGCGCTGGCCGTGCGTTGGCGGATCAGCTCGGCGATCGGGTCGGCCGCCTCCGCCGGGGCGCTGCTGCGCGCGGGCTCGCTGGCGTTGGCGGGGGGCTCGTTGGCCGCTGACGGCGCGCCCTCCGGCTTGGCGGCCGACAACCCGGCGTTGGGGTTCCACTGGCGCAGCCGCTGCGCTTCGGTTTCGGGCTGCGTGGGCTTGCGCTGCACCCCACGGTCCACCAGCGGGATCGGCACTTTGGTGACGTAGACCGCGACGGCCAGCGCCGCGCCGATGCCAACCACCAGCCCGAGCATGAAACCCAGCAGCGTGCCGCCGCGCTGGCCGCGGCGGGCGGGGGACGAAACGGGAGAGGGGGCCATCGCAAACTCCGTGGGGTCAGCGGCGCGCGCTCACATCGACTCGGGGGCTGACACGCCCAGCACGCGCAGCCCGCTGCGCAGCACCTGTGCGGTGGCGGCCACCAGCGCCAGCCGGGCGCGCTTGACGGTTTCGTCTTCCACCAGGATGCGCTCGGCGTCGTAGTAGCTGTGGTAGGCCGCGGCCAGCTCGCGCAGGTAGAAGGTCACGTCGTGCGGCGCGAAGTCGGCGGCGGCGGCCGCGAGCACCTCGGGGTAGCGCGCCAGCTGCAGCATGAGCGCCTGCGCGGCCGGGGTGTCGAGCGGACCGAGGTCGGCCTCGGCCAGCGTGGCCGGGTCGCCGCCCTGCGTGCGCCACTGGGCCAGCACCGAGCAGATGCGCGCGTGCGCATACTGCACGTAATACACCGGGTTGTCGTTGTTTTGCTGGACCGCCAGATCGACGTCGAAGGTGTATTCGGTGTCGGGCTTGCGTGACAGCAGAAAGAAGCGCACCGCGTCCTTGCTGGTCCACTCGATGAGGTCGCGCAGCGTCACGTAGCTGCCCGCGCGCTTGGAGATCTTGACCTCCTGCCCGCCGCGCACCACGCGCACCATGGTGTGCAGCACATAGTCCGGGTAGCCGGGCGGGATGCCCAGGCCCACGGCCTGCAGGCCGGCGCGCACGCGCGCGATGGTGCCGTGGTGGTCGGTGCCCTGGATGTTGATGACCTTGGTGAAGCCGCGCTCCCACTTGGTGATGTGGTAGGCCACGTCCGGCACGAAGTAGGTGTAGGTGCCGTCGGACTTGCGCATCACCCGGTCCTTGTCGTCGCCGTACTCGGTGGTGCGCAGCCACAGCGCGCCGTCCTTCTCGTAGGTCTTGCCGGCGTCGATCAGGCGTTGCACGGTTTGGGCCACGCGGCCGCTGCTGTACAGGCTCGACTCCAGGTAGTACTGGTCAAAGCGCACCGCAAACGCCTTGAGGTCGAGGTCCTGTTCGCGGCGCAGGTAGGCCACGGCAAACTGGCGGATGCCGTCCAGATCGTTGACGTCGCCGCTGGCGGTGTAGGTGCGGTCGTCGGCCTGGACGGTCTTGCGGGCCAAAAAGTCGTCGGCGATGTCCTGGATGTAGTCGCCGTTGTAGGCGGCCTCCGGCCACTGCGGATCGCCGGGGCGTACGCCCTGGGCGCGCAGCTGCACCGAGCGCGCCAGCGTCTCGATTTG
The DNA here is from genome assembly GCF_007556705.1 of Tepidimonas thermarum. GTDB lineage: Bacteria > Pseudomonadota > Gammaproteobacteria > Burkholderiales > Burkholderiaceae_C > Tepidimonas > Tepidimonas thermarum. Next base: position 7,157 of record NZ_VJOL01000013.1, read on the forward strand.
CACGCCCGCGTCGTTGTAGTAGAACTCGCGGTGCACCTGCCAGCCCTGGGTCTCGAACAGGTTGCAGATCGCGTCGCCCAGCGCCGCCTGGCGCCCGTGCCCCACGTGCAGCGGCCCGGTTGGGTTGGCCGAGACGAACTCCACCAGCACCCGCTGACCGTTGGGCGGGCGGTGGCCGTAGCGGTCACCCGCGGCCAGCACCTCGCGCACCACCTGCTGTTTGGCCGCCGGCCGCAGGCGCAGGTTGATGAAGCCGGGGCCAGCGATGTCCAGCGCCGCCACCCAGCGCTCGAACGCGGGCTGGGCCTGCAGCCGCTCCACCAGGGTCTGCGCGATGGCGCGCGGGTTGCTGCCCAGCGGTTTGGCCAGTTGCAGCGCGGCGGTGATGGCCAAGTCCCCGTGCGCGGCGACCTTGGGTTGTTCGAAAGCGGCGCGCGCCGCCGCGCCAGGCAGCAACGCTTCCAGCTCGGCGGCCAGGGCGCCGAGCAGTTCGTTTTTGACGGTTTGCATAGCAGGAATTGTAGGTGGCGGGGCGCGGGGTGGGCGCACCCTTGGCCACTACGCGCCGGCGCGCCGGGCCCCCCGCTGCGCGGCCAGCACGCACAGCAGGTCGCACGCCACGTGCGCGGCGGCCAGCGCGGTGATGTCGGCGTGGTCGTACGGCGGGGCCACCTCCACCACGTCCATGCCCACCAGGTTCACCGGCACCAGGCCGCGCACGATGTGCAGCGCCTGCGCGCTGCTCAGGCCGCCGGCCACCGGGGTGCCGGTGCCGGGCGCGTGCGCCGGGTCCAGGCAGTCGATGTCGAAGGTCACATAGGCCGGGCGGTCGCCGACGATGGCCAGCACCTGTTGCAGGGCCCAGTCGGCCCCGCGCGCGTGCACCGTGGGCGCATCCAGCACGTGCAGGCCCATGAAATCGTCGTTCCAGGTGCGGATGCCGATCTGCACCGAATGCGCGGGGTCGATCAAACCCTCGCGCACCGCCTTGTAAAACATCGTGCCGTGGTTGAGCGAGTCGGGGCTGTCGTCGGGCCAGGTGTCGCAGTGGGCGTCGAAGTGGATCAGCGCCAGCGGCTTGCCCCAGCGCTCGGCGTGCGCCTGCAGCAGCGGGTAGGTGATGAAGTGGTCACCGCCCAGGGTGAGCATGCGCGCCCCGCTGGCCAGGATGCGCCGCGCGTGGTCGCGGATGGCGCCGGGGATGGTGTGCGGGTTGTGCGCATCCAGCCAGCAGTCGCCGGCGTCCACCACCGCCAGCGTCTCGAAGGGGTCGAAGCCCCAGGGAAACGGCTTGAGCTCGGCCAGCTGCACGCTGGCGGCCCGGATGGCCGCCGGCCCCAGCCGCGCCCCGGGCCGGAAGGTGGTGGCCAGGTCCAGGGGAATGCCGCTGACCACCACATCGGCACCCGTCCAGTCGCGCGTGTAGGTGCGACGCAAAAAGCTCAGCACGCCGGCGTAGGTCATCTCGGGCCAGCTGCCCAGCAGGCCGGGGCGGCGGATGGCGCCGTCACCGGCGGCGGGCGCTTCGGGGAGGGTGGGCGATGGGGCGCTCATGCGCGCCATTATCGACCGGCGGCCGATCGCTTGGGTGGCGCTGGATGGCCCGTGCGCGTCATCCGCGTGCCGGCGTCCACGCGTGCGCGCGCAAGTCGTCCAGGGTGACGAAGTCCAGCGCGCGCTCGTGGCAGCTCTCCAGGATCACGGGCGGGGCCACGCCGGCGTCGAGCGCCTCCTTCCAGCGCAGCGCGCACAGGCACCAGCGGTCACCGGGCTTCAGGCCCGCAAAGCGCCATTCGGGGCGTGGGGTGATCAGATCGTTGCCGCGCTGCCGCGAAAACGCCAGAAACTCCGCCGTCACCTTGGCGCAGATGACGTGCGAGCCGGTGTCGTCCGACGCGGTGTGGCAGCAGCCGTCGCGAAAGTAGCCGGTCAGCGGATCGTAGGAGCAGGCGCGCAGCGGGCCGCCGAGGACGTTGCGGGCGGAGGTGGTCATGGGTAGCAAGGCGGACGGGAGGTCGCAGGTCCCAACGCAAGCGACATCGACATGGCAGCCGATGCTAGCGCCGGCGCAAAACCCTGCCGTCCTGCGGGGTCGCCCGGGGCCGGCTGGGAACGATCAGGCCAGCGGCGCCAGGCAGGCGCGCGCAGCCTCGCGGATGGCGCGCGTGAGCCGCTGCGCCGTCGGCGGTTCGCGCTCCCAGTGTTGCCAGTACAGCGCCACGTCCACCACGGCGTCGGGCAGCACCTCCTGCAGCGCCGGGCGGTGGGTGCGCGCCCGCAGGTGCAGCTCGGGCACCATGCCCCAGCCCAGGCCCAGCTCGATGGCGCGCTCGAACGCGTCCACCGCAGGCATGAAGTGGCGCGGGTAGCGCGCAGCGCGCAGCCCAAAGTGCTGGCGCAGCCACACGTCCTGCAGCGCGTCTTTGCGGTTGAAGATCACGGCCGGCAGCGCCAGCAGCCGGTGCGGCGTGACGCGGCCGGCGGGGGTGCGGGCGCGCGCGGCCAGCGCCGGCGTGGCCACGCAGCGGTAGCGCATGATGCCCAGCGGCTCGGCCACGCAGCCGCGCATGGCGTCGGCGCGGGTGGTCACGCAGCCCATCACGCTGCCATTTTTGAGCAACTCGTGCGTGTGGTCCTGGTCGTCGATGGTCAAGTCCAGCAGCAGCCGCTGGCGCGCCAGCAACGCCGCGACGCCCGGCAAAAACCACGCGGCGGCCGAGTCGGCATTGATCGCCACGGGCACGCTCTGCCAGCGCTGCCCGGTGCTGCCACGCAAGCGCTCCAGCAGATCCGCTTCCATCAGTTGCACCTGCTTGACATGGGTCAGCAGCGCCTGTCCGGCCGGGGTGGCGCGCACGGTTTTGCCGCGCACCACCAGGCGCTGGCCCAGCTGTGCCTCCAGCGCCTTGATGCGCAGCGACACCGCCGCCACCGTCAGCGCCAGCGCCTGCGCGGCGGCGGAGAAGCTGCCGTGCTCCACCACGGCGCCCAGGGCCTCGAGTTGCTTGGCGTCCAGCATGGCGAAAGTTTAAGAAAAACTTGACGCCAGAAAAACAACGTCAAAAGGGTTAAACCTGGCGCGCAGCCGCGGCACACTTCGGCGCAGTGTCTGGTTGCATTGAAGGAGTCCGTCATGAACCCCCTTGCCTGGACGGCGGGCCTGCCCGGCTTCGTCGCCCCGAGCTTTACCGCCGGCATGGTCATGAGCCTGTCGCTCATCATGGCCATTGGCCCACAAAACGCCCATGTCATCCGCACCGGGTTGCAGCGCCGCCACCTGTGGCTGACCGTGCTGACCTGCGCCTTGGCCGACATCGTGCTCATCGCGCTGGGGGTGGCGGGGCTGGCCCAGTTGGGCGGGTTGTCGGACAAACTGCACGGTGCGCTCATCGGCGCGGGCGTGTTGTTTTTGGCGGTGTATGGCTGGCGTGCCGCGCAGCGGTTTTGGCACGGGCCGGCCGCTGCGGGTGTGGTGGCGGTGGGCACGGCCGCACCGCCCACCAGCCGCCGCCAGGCGGTGTTGGCGGCGCTGGCGTTTTCCTGGCTCAACCCGCATGCCTGGCTGGACACCGCGGTGCTGATCGGGACCGCCTCGTTGGCGTGGGGGGCGCAACAGCCAGTGTTTGGCCTGGGCGCGGCCACCGGCTCGGTGCTGTGGTTCGTGCTGTTGGGCGGGGCGGCCTTTTGGCTCGGGCGGCGGCTCAATTCGCTGCGCGTGTGGCGCGCGCTCGACGGTTTGGTGGCCCTGATGATGTGGGGCACGGCCGCTGCGCTGGTGGCCAGCCTGTTTTGACCCTGTGCCGGAGACGACGATGACCATGCCTTCGACCTTGCGCGCGCCGGCGCGCCGCACCCACGATGCGCCCATCACGGTGTTTGGACCGGACTTCCCGTTCGCGTACGACGAGTGGTTGGCCCACCCCGCCGGCCTGGGGCAGCTGCCTGCCAGCCGCCACGGCACCGAGGTGGCCATCGTGGGCGCGGGCATGGCGGGGCTGACGGCCGCCTACGAGCTGATGAAGCTGGGCCTCAAGCCCGTGGTGTACGAGGCCTCGCGCATGGGCGGGCGGCTGCGCTCGCAACCCTTCGAGGGTGGCAGCGGCGCCATCGCCGAGCTGGGCGGCATGCGCTTTCCGCTGTCGTCCACGGGTTTTTACCACTACGTGCGGCTGCTGGGGCTGGACAGCCGGCCGTTTCCCAATCCGCTCACGCCGGCGGCCAACTGCACGGTCATCGACCTGGAGGGGCAAACGCACTGGGCGCGGTCGCTGGCCGATCTGCCGCCGCTGTTCCGCGAGGTGGCGCGGGCCTGGGCCGATGCGTTGGAGGAGGGCGCGGGCTTTACCGAGCTGCAGACCGCCATGCGGCAGCGCGACATCGAGCGCGTCAAGACGCTGTGGAACGCCCTGGTGCCGCGCTGGGACGACCGCACGTTCTACGACTTCGTGGCGCAGTCCAGCGCGTTTCAGCGCCTGAGCTTTCACCACCGCGAGGTGTTTGGGCAGGTCGGCTTTGGCACCGGCGGGTGGGACTCGGATTTTCCCAACTCGATGCTGGAAATTTTGCGCGTCGTGCTGACGGGCTGCGACGAGAACCAGCACTTCATCGTCGGCGGCGTGCAGCAGGTGCCGCTGGGCCTGTGGCACCACGCGCCGGCGCGCCTTGCCCACTGGCCGCAGGGCACCACCCTGGCGCGCCTGCACGGCGGTGCGCCCCGCCCCGCGGTCAAGGCCATCCAGCGTGCTGGCAACGGCCAGCTCGACGTCACCGACGCCTGGGGCAGCACACGCCGCTACGACGCGGTGCTGGTCACCTGCCAGAGCTGGTTGCTGACCACGCAAATCGCTTGCGAGGAGTCGCTCTTTTCCCAAAAGCTGTGGATGGCGCTGGACCGCACGCGCTACATGCAGTCGAGCAAGACCTTCGTGATGGTGGACCGGCCGTTTTGGAACGACCTGCGCGCCAACGGCTGGCCGCTGATGGGCATGACGCTGACCGATCGCCTCACGCGCGGCACCTACCTGTTCGACAACGGGCCGGACCAGCCGGGCGTTATATGCCTGTCCTACGCGTGGATGAGCGATGCGCTCAAGATGCTGCCCTACGATGCGCCCAAGCGCGTGCAGCTCGCGCTCGATGCACTGCGCAAAATCTACCCCGACGTGGACATTGCCAGCCACATCATTGGCGACCCGATCACCGTGTCGTGGGAGGCCGATCCGCACTTCCTCGGCGCCTTCAAGGGCGCGCTGCCCGGGCATTACCGCTACAACCACCGCATGTACGGCCACTTCATGCAAGATGCGCTGCCCGATCGGGAGCGTGGCATCTTCCTGGCGGGGGACGACATCTCCTTTACCCCGGCGTGGGTGGAGGGCGCGGTGCAAACGGCGCTCAACGCCGTGTGGGGCATCGTGCGTCATCTGGGCGGCACCAGCCACCCCGACAACCCCGGTCCGGGGGAGTGGTACCCGCACATCGGCCCGGTGGCCCTGCCCGATTGATCCCGCCGGCGCCCCAGGGCCGCGCGCCGCGCGCTAAGCTTGACACCATGAGCGCACCGGAGTCCACCTCGAGTCCTTTGGCCCCCACGCGACTGGCCTTGTGGCAGACCGAACACCCGGCCGCTGGCGACACCGCAACGGCCTTGCAGCGGCTGGAGCAAGCGGCGCAGCAGGCCGCCGCGCGCGGGGCGCACTGGCTGGTCACGCCCGAGATGGCGCTGACCGGCTACCTGATCGACCCCGCACGGCTGGCGGCCCTGGCCGAGCCGGCCGACGGGCCGCTGGCCCAAGCGGTGGCGGCAATCGCACAGCGCCACGGTGTGGGCATCGTGTACGGCTGGCCGGAACGCCACCCCCAGGGCGGTCTGCCCTACAACGCTGCGCAGGCCATTGGCCCGCAGGGGCAGCGGTTGGCGGTGCACCGCAAGGTCCATTTGTTCGGCAAAGCCGATGCCGAGCGCTTCACACCGGGGGTGGCGCCGGCCGCGCCCTTCGACTGGGGCGGCACGCGCATCGGGCTGCTCATTTGCTACGACGTCGAGCAGCCGGCGGCCGTGCGCGCGCTGGCGCGGCAGGGGGCCCGCCTCATCCTTGTGTCCACGGCCAACATGCTGCCCTACGACGACGCCCCGCGGCTGACGGTGCCGCGCCTGGCCGCCGAGCACGGTGTGGCCATTGCCTACGCCAACGCCTGCGGCGCGGAGGGCGGCACGCGCTACGGCGGCTTGAGCACGCTGGTCGGCCCGCGCGGCGAGGTGCGCGCGCGGGCGGGGCGGGGGGCCGAACTCCTCATTGCCGATAGCCCGGGTTGAGGCGGTCCAGCCGGCGCAGCAGGCCCGGCCAGGTCAGGGCGCCCGCGCCTTGCCCGTGCGTCACCTGCCGGGCCTGGGCCTGCGCGGTTTGGATGATGGCGGGATCGACCGGGATCAGCTCGCCACCGCCGGCCAGCGCCCGGATTTGGATGGCGCACACCGCCTCGAACAGGTACATCGACAAAAAGGCGTCCGCCACGGTCGGCCCCACGGTCAGCAGACCGTGGTTGCGCAGCATCAGAAAGTGCCGATCGCCGAGATCGGCCACCAGACGCGCCTTTTCGTCCTCGCGCAACGCCACGCCCTCGTAGTCGTGGTACGCCAGGCTGGCCAGCACGAAGATCGATTGCTGCGACAGGGGCAGCACGCCATGCTTTTGCGCCGACACCGCCACGCCGTTGAGGGTATGGGTGTGCAGCACGCACTGCGCGTCGTGGCGCGCGGCGTGGATGGCGCTGTGGATGGTAAACCCAGCCGGATTGACCGGGAACGGGCTGTCGTCGAGCTTGTTGCCGTGCACATCGATTTTGACCAGGCTGGAGGCGGTGATTTCCTCGAACAGCAAGCCATACGGGTTGATCAAAAACTGGTCATCCGTGCCCGGCACGCGCGCCGTGATGTGGGTAAACACCAGGTCGTCCCAGCCAAACGCGGCCACCAGCCGGTAGGCGGCCGCCAGGTCCACGCGCACCTGCCATTCGGCATCGCTGACCTGGCCCTGCCGGCTGGGAATGTGGAGGGGGGTGCTCATGTCGGTCTCCTCTGCGGTGTCGAGCGGGCGGTCGCGGCATGGGGATTCATGCCCGGCCCATGCAGCCGCGGACGATAGGCGGCCAGGATGGGGCGGGCTATCGCGAGGGTGACAGCACCTCCCCCAAATGGGGGAGGCTGGCGGACGCCGCTACTGCGCTATTCGGTGCCGCACTTGGCTACATAACCACCCTATGCCCCAGGCGGGGCATCATGCCCGCGTACCCCTCCAGGCCATGAAGGGCTCACATCGGACGCGTTCTCATCGGTTTCAGCGGTGGCCACATGATCGGCCGGGACTTGACATGTAACCGTTCCCCCCACGGGTCGGTCGCCTTGCTGCCATCTCGCCCCCACACCGCATCACGTCGCAGACGGGATGGGCCATGTGGAAAAAAGACCACCTGGCCGCTGAGCACAGCACGGCCGTTGCCGCGCAGGGTGCGTCACTTTGCAATACCTAAAAACACCGCCAAGCAGCGCTCGACCTCGATCAGTGTGTCCGCATCGATCCGCCCGAAGGGCTGCCCTACTTTGTCACGCCGAACCGTCAGCGCCTTGTCCACCATCACTTGGGAGGGCTTTTGCAGGCCGTTGTCCGCGCTGGGCTCAACCCTGACGCGCAGCAATGGCGCATCAACCAGCGTGCTGGTAACCGGTAGCACCGTCACGCTGCTGTGCTCGAGGAAGTGGTTGGCTTGGATCACCAGAGCAGGCCGTGGCTTGCCAAAGTCGCCCTGCACAGCGATCGTCACCAAGTCGCCGCGCATCATGTCTGCCAGCCATCCGCATCCGCAACGGCGTCATCCAAGAGTTGCTGCAACTGCCTGTCGGCAGCATCAGCCTCGGCCACCAGCAAGCACTGGCGGCGGCACTCCTGCGCAAAGTCCGGGCGACGTGTATCGGGCACCCAGATCTGGACTGGACGCAAGCCTGCGCGGCGCAGCGCATCGCGACGCTTTTGAACGCGCAGATTGACAGGGGTGGCCACGGTCGAACCTCCAAGTGTGTTACATGCAACAGTATACGGCGTTTTACCCGATGCGCAGCCGCGCCAAGACCGTTGCGAAACGGGTAGCGTCTTGCCTGGTCATGCGCGCCGCCCATCGTACGGCGGTGCGGGGTTTTCACGGGTTGCCCCGTCCCCAAAACCCCGCCTGCCCATACTGCGCCTTGAGGAAGTCCACCCACGCCCGCACGCGCCGCGGCAGGTGGCGCGCACTGGGAAAGACGGCGTAGATGCCATTGGGCGGCGCGGCGTAGTCGTCGAGCACGCTGACCAGCCGTCCGGCATTCAGGTCGGCCTGCACCTCCCAGGTGCTGCGCCACGCCAGGCCCAGTCCGGCCAGGCACCACTCGTACAGGACTTGTCCGTCGCTGCAGTCCAGCGGCCCACGCGGGCGGATGTGCACGACGCGGCCATGCTCCGCCGGCAGGGTGAATGCCCAGCCGCGGGTCTGCGACGCTTCCGACGACAGGATCAGGCAGTCGTGCTGCAGCAGCTCGTGGGGGGTGGCGGGCGTACCGCGCCGGCGCAGGTAGTCGGGCGCGGCCACCACCAGCCGGCGGTTGTCGGCCAGGCGCACGCTGACCAGCGACGAGTCGGGCAGGTCGCCCACCCGTACCGCGCAGTCGTAGCCTTCGGCCACCAGGTCCACCACCCGGTCGCTCAGGTTGAGCGAGACCGTGACCTCGGGGTACTGCCGGCGAAACAAGGGCACCAGCGGGGCGACGCGCTGGCGGCCAAAGCCCGCCGGCGCGGTGATGCGCAGGTGGCCACGCACGGTGTGCCCGCCAGCGCTGATGTTGGCCTCGGCCTGTGCCAGTTCACCGAGCAGGCGTTGGCAGTCTTCCAGAAAAGCGCTGCCTTCGGGCGTGAGGATGAGGCGCCGCGTGGTGCGCACCAGCAGCTTGACGCCCAGGTGCTCTTCCAGCGCATCGAGCCGCCGCCCGATGATGGCGGGCACCACGCCCTCGGCGCGTGCGGCGGCCGCAAGGCTGCCGCGCTGGGCCACCGCGACGAAGGTTTCCATCGCCTTGAGCTTGTCCATGGCGTGGATTATGTAACTTCATGTCACGGCTGCACGGCGTTCGATCGGCTTTTTTGCGGGCGGCGCGTGCGCTACAGTCATGGCTCAATTTGGGCGGTCATGCCCAGCGTGGTGCGCGCGATCAGCCATGGAGCAGGCGCGCGCCGCGTTTGCCGGATTCGACGCATAGGAGAGTTGTGTATGTCCACCCCCCGCATCGCGGTTGGTCGGCTCCAAGTGGCCGAGGTGTTGTATCGCTTCGTCGAGGACCAGGTGCTGCCCGGCACCGGCATCGACAGTGGCCGCTTCTGGAGCGGTTTTGACGCCATCGTGGCGGACCTGGCGCCCCAAAACCGCGCGCTGCTGCTCGAGCGCGACCGGCTGCAGGCCGAGCTGGACAAGTGGCACAGCGCCAACCCCGGGCCGATCACCAACATGGCGGCCTACCGGCAATTTCTGGAGACGATCGGCTACCTCGTGCCGCCGCCGGGCGAGGTGCGCGTGACCACGGCCAACGTGGACGCCGAGCTGGCCACGCAGGCCGGCCCGCAGCTGGTGGTGCCGATCCTCAACGCGCGCTACGCCCTCAACGCCGCCAACGCGCGCTGGGGCAGTTTGTACGACGCGCTCTACGGCACCGATGTGATCCCCGAGGACGACGGCCGCGCCAAAGGCCCGGGCTACAACGAAAAGCGCGGTGCCGAGGTGATCGCCTACGCGCGCCGCGTGTTGGATGAGACGGCGCCGCTGGCGCAAGGCTCGCACGCCCAGGCCACGCGCTACGCGGTGGAAGGCGGCGCGCTGCGCGTGACGCTGGCTGGCGGTGCGGTGACGGGCTTGAAGGACCCGGCGCAGTTCGTTGGCTATCAAGGCGACGCGGCGGCCCCGTCGGCGGTGCTGCTGCGCCACCACGGGTTGCATCTGGACATCCGCATCGACCGGCAACACCCGATCGGCGCCAGCGACGCTGCCGGCGTGTGCGACGTGGTGCTGGAAGCGGCGCTGTCCACCATCCTGGACCTGGAAGATTCCGTGGCCGCGGTGGACGCCGAGGACAAGGTGCTGGGCTACCGCAACTGGCTGGGCATTTTGCAGGGCTGGTTGACCGAACGTTTTGACAAGGGCGGCCGCATGCTCACGCGCGGCTTGCACCCCGACCGCCGCTACACCGCCGCCGACGGCCGCGGCGAGGTGGTGCTGCCGGGCCGTTCGCTGCTGTTCATCCGCAACGTTGGCCACCTGATGACCAACCCGGCGATCCTCTACACCGACGCCGAGGGCACGGTGCGTGAGATCCCGGAAGGCATCATGGACGCGGTGATCACCACCACCATCGCGCTGCACGACCTGCAGGGCCGTGGCAAGCTGCCCAGTGGCGAGCCGATTCGCAACAGCCGCACCGGCAGCATCTACATCGTCAAGCCCAAGATGCACGGGCCCAAGGAAGTGGCGTTTGCCAACGAGCTGTTTGGCCGCGTCGAGCAACTGCTGGGATTGCCGGACAGCACGGTCAAGCTCGGCATCATGGACGAGGAGCGCCGCACCAGCATCAACCTCAAGGCCTGCATCGGCGCGGCGGCCAGCCGCGTGGCGTTCATCAACACCGGCTTCCTGGACCGCACGGGGGACGAAATCCACACCGCGATGCTGGCCGGTCCGATGATCCGCAAGAACGACATGAAGAGCAGCGCCTGGATCCAGGCCTACGAGCGCAACAACGTGCTGGTGGGCCTCAAGTGCGGGCTGCGCGGCCGCGCCCAGATCGGCAAGGGCATGTGGGCCATGCCAGACCTGATGAAGGCGATGCTGGAACAAAAGATTGCCCACCCGAAGGCCGGCGCCAACACCGCCTGGGTGCCCAGCCCGACGGCGGCCACGCTGCATGCCTTGCATTACCACCAGGTGGACGTGGCCGCGGTGCAGCAGCAGCTCGAGCAAATCGACGCCGACGCCGAGCGCGACACCCTGCTGACGGGCTTGCTGACCGTGCCGGTCAGCGCCAACCCGAACTGGAGCGACGCCGACAAACAGGCCGAACTGGACAACAACATCCAGGGCATCCTGGGCTACGTGGTGCGCTGGGTGGACCAGGGCGTGGGGTGCTCCAAGGTGCCCGACATCCACGACGTGGGCCTGATGGAAGACCGCGCGACGCTGCGCATCAGCAGCCAGCACGTGGCCAACTGGCTCTACCACGGTGTGGTGAGCGAGGCCCAGGTGCGCGCCACCTTCGAGCGCATGGCGCGCAAGGTGGACCAGCAAAACGCCGGCGATCCCAACTACCGCCCGATGGCGCCCAACTTCGACGCCAGCATGGCTTTCCAGGCGGCGTTGGATCTGGTGTTCAAGGGGCGCGAGCAACCCAGCGGCTACACCGAGCCGCTGCTGCATGCCTGGCGGCAAAAGGTCAAGGCCGCGCGCCACTGAGCTGGCGCCGACGGTTGCTGGGCGTCCTGGGTGACGCTCCGGCGGTTGGCGCGCCGGGCGGATGCGGGCACAATCGGGTGCCACAGGGGTCGGCGCCTCGACCCCGTGGGGACGAGGAGACATCGCCATGAACATCCGCCACGACGCCCAGGTCATCGGCCAGGGGCCGCGCAAGGTGCTGATGCTGCACGGCTGGTTTGGCCATGCCCGGGGCTGGGGGCCGATGGTGCAGCATCTGGACACCGACGCCTTCAGCTACGCCTTCATGGACTACCGCGGCTATGGGCACCGCAAGGGCAGCGGCGGGCCGTACACCATCGAGCAGATTGCGCACGACGCGCTGGCGCTGGCCGACCAGCTGGGGTGGGAGCGCTTTGCCCTCGCGGGGCACTCGATGGGCGGCAGCGCCATCCAGTACGTGCTGGCCGAAGCGCCGCAGCGGGTGCAGGCGCTGGTGGGCATCACCCCGGTGCCCGCCAGCGGCGTGCCGTTTGACCCGCAGGGGTGGGCGTTTTTCTCGGCCGCGGCGCAAGATCCGGCCACGCGCCGCGCCATCATCGACCTGACCACGGGGCAGCGGCTGACCGGCACCTGGCTGGATGCGATGGTGCGCTCGTCGCTGGCCCATTCGGACGTCGAAGCCTTTGCCGCGTACCTGACGGCCTGGGCCAAGACCGCTTTCGTCGAGCGCATCCAGGGCCAGACGGTGCCGGTGCTGGTGGTGGCCGGCGAGCACGACCCTGCGCTGGGCGAGGCGACGTGCCGCGCGACCTGGCTGCAGCACTACCCCCACGCCCGGCTGGAGGTGATGGCCAATGCAGGCCACTACCCCATGGACGAAACCCCGATCGCGTTGGTGACCGTGATGGAGCGGTTTTTGCGCGACGCGGTTGCGCTGTGAAGGGGCTGCCGTGACGACCGAGTCGGCCGGCACAGCCACGCCGGTGAACCCGACGCGCTGTCCGCTGTGCGGGGGCGCCAACGGCTGCGCCATGGAGCAAGAGCGCCTGACGGGCCAGGCCCAGGCGCCGTGCTGGTGCACCCGCGTGGCGTTTGCGGCCGAGGTGCTGGACCGCATCCCGCCGCATGCCCGCGGCTTGGCGTGTGTGTGCGCGCGCTGCGCGCTCGCGCGGGGCTGACGCCAGTCGGCGGGGCGGCGCCGCTGCCCCTCAGGGCTGCGCGAGGTCCACGGGGGGGTGACCGCCGGTGCGGTCCCCCGGCTGGGCTGACCGGTGGTGCAGGGGCGCGACCGCGCGCCGAAACGTTGCGCTTATCCGCAGGGGCGCCGCTTCGACCTCGCGCTGCACCACGATGCCGCCATCGGTGCGTGCGAGCTGTTGCGCCAGCAGCCACAGCACGCCGTCGGTGCGCGCCGAGGCGGGGGCGGTTGCGTCGGTGGGCCACACCGCCAGCTCCAGCCAGGCGCGCCGGGGCGGGGGCTCGCCGGCCGGGTGCGCGCCGTCCTCGGCCGGGCGGGGCTCGACGCCGACCTCGAGCTGGCTGCCGTGCTGCAGGCCCCACTCGAGCAGCGTTTGCACCAGGCTGTACGCCAGCGTGGGGTCGATGAACAGCTCCACCGGCTGCAGCCGGCGCTGCACCGTCACACCCTGCGCCAGCAGTGCGTCGCGGCGCTCGTCCAGCACCGCGGCCACCACCTGCGCCAGGTCCACCTTCTCGTGCGATTGGCGCACCTGTCCGCTTTGCAGGCGCACGATTTGTTGCGCCTGGATCCCGCAGTGTTTCAGGCGCAGCGCCGGCACGGCCAGGATGCGGTATTCCGCCTCGGTGATGCGGCCGCGCTGCTGCAACAGCGCCAGCCCGCGCAACAGGTGATCGACCGATTCGATGGCCTGTTCGGTCACCGCCACCGCCAGGTCGGGCCAGTGTGCATCCATGCGCCACGCGCATGCCGAGGGCGGCTCGGACGCCGAGGTGTGGTCGCGCGAGGGGGTGTCGGTCACAGAGGGGTGGCCAGATGGGCGGGCTGCAAACACGGCCACCCAGTGTAGCCCAGCCGCCAAGCGGTCACAATAACGGTCATGAATGCGCCCACCCCGATCAGCGGCCACCCGGCCCCCTACCCGTTGTCGCGTCCGCGCCGCCTGCGCCGCGACGTGTTCACCCGCAACCTGGTGCGCGAGCACCACCTGACCGTGCACGACCTGATCTACCCGGTGTTCGTGCTCGAGGGCCAGGGCCGGCGCGAGCCGGTGGCCTCGATGCCTGGCGTGGAGCGGCTCAGCCTGGACCAGCTGCTGCCCGTGGCGCAGGCGTGCGCGGATGTGGGCATCCCGGTGATGGCGCTGTTTCCGGTCATCGACCCGGCGCGCAAAACCCCCGACGGACGCGAGGCCTGGAACCCCGACGGCCTGATCCCGCGCGTGGTGGCCGAGCTCAAGGCGCGCGTGCCCAACCTGGGGGTCATGACCGATGTCGCGCTGGACCCGTACACCAGCCACGGGCAGGACGGCCTGCTCGACGACACCGGCTACATCGTCAACGACGCCACCGTCGAGGTGCTGGTCAAGCAGGCGCTGGTGCAGGCCGCTGCGGGGGTGGACATTGTCGCGCCCAGCGACATGATGGATGGCCGCATCGGCGCCATCCGCCAAGCGCTGGAGGCACGCGGCCACGTGCACACGCGCATCATGGCCTACAGCGCCAAGTACGCCAGCAGTTTTTACGGCCCCTTCCGCGACGCCGTGGGCAGCGCCGCCAACCTGGGCAAGGCGGACAAAAAGGTCTACCAGATGGATCCGGCCAATTCCGACGAGGCGCTGCGCGAGGTGGCGCTGGACCTGGCCGAAGGCGCCGACATGGTCATGGTCAAACCCGGCATGCCCTACTTGGACGTGGTGCGACGCGTCAAGGACGAGTTCAAGGTGCCCACCTTCGCCTACCAGGTCAGTGGCGAGTATGCGATGCTCAAGGCGGCCGCCGCCAATGGCTGGCTTGACCACGACGCGGTGATGATGGAGAGTCTGCTGGCCTTCAAGCGCGCCGGCGCCGACGGTGTGCTGACCTACTTTGCGCTGGAGGCGGCGCGCCTGTTGGCGTCCCAGGGCTGAAACCGACCATGCGGCATTTGCAACCCACCGAAGCGTGGCACTGGCTGCAATCCTGCGCGGATCTGCCGCCCGCACAGCGGCCGCTGTTCGTCGATGTGCGCATGGAGATCGAATCGCTCTACGTCGGGCGCCCGCCGGGGGTGGTCAACATCCCGTGGTACGAGTACCCGGATCTCACTCCCGATCCGCAGGGCTTTGCACACAAGGTGTTGCAGGAGGCCGGCCATCGGGAGCGCCCGATCCTGCTGATCTGCCGCAGTGGCAAGCGCACGCTGGACGCTGGCGCGGCCCTGGAGGCGGCCGGCTTTACCGACGTGGCGCACGTGGTGCACGGCTTCGAGGGCGAGCTCGACGAGCACTTCCACCGCTCCACGCGCAACGGCTGGCGTTTTGAGGGGCTGCCCTGGGAACAGATGTGACGCCGCTGACGCCGCAGCAGGCGCTGCTGCGCGCCCAGGCCGTGCTGGCCGAGGTCTTTGGCTACCAGGCGTTTCGCGGCCAGCAGGCCGACATCGTGGCGCACGTGGGCGCCGGCGGCGACGCGCTGGTGCTCATGCCCACCGGCGGCGGCAAGTCGCTGTGCTACCAAATCCCGGCCATCGTGCGCCAGCGCGCGGGCTGGGGCGTGACCCTCGTCGTCTCGCCGTTGATCGCGCTCATGCACGACCAGGTCGGTGCCCTGCGCGAAGCGGGGGTCGAGGCGGCCTATCTGAATTCGAGCCTGAGCGCCGAGGAGGCCGCCGCCGTCGAGCAGCGCCTGATGCGCGGCGAACTGACCCTGCTCTACGCCGCGCCCGAGCGCATCGTCACCCCGCGCTTTCTGGCCCGGCTGGAGGCGCTGCACGCGGCGCGCCGGCTGGCGCTCTTTGCCATCGACGAGGCGCATTGCGTCAGCCAGTGGGGGCACGACTTTCGCCCCGAGTACCGCGAGCTGGCGGTGCTGCCCGAGCGCTTTGCTGGCGTGCCGCGCATCGCGCTGACCGCCACCGCCGATGCGCTGACCCGCGCGGACATCGTCGCGCACCTGCGGCTGGAGCAGGCGCGCACGTTCGTGGCCAGCTTCGACCGGCCCAACATCCGCTACACCATCGTCGAAAAGCGCGACAGCCTGCGCCAGCTGCTGCGCTTCATCGAACAGGAGCACGGCGGGCCGCACGGCCACGACAGTGGCATCGTCTATTGCCAATCGCGTCGCAAGGTGGAGGACGTGGCCGCGCGCTTGGCCGCCGCTGGCCTGCGCGCATTGCCCTACCACGCCGGGCTGGATGCCGCCACCCGCCAGCGCCACCAGGACCGCTTTTTGCGCGAAGAAGGGTGGCTGATGGTGGCCACCATCGCCTTCGGCATGGGCATCGACAAACCGGACGTGCGCTTCGTTGCCCACCTGGACCTGCCCAAAAATATCGAGGGCTACTACCAGGAAACCGGGCGCGCCGGGCGTGACGGTGAGCCGGCCAACGCGTGGATGGCCTATGGCCTGCAGGACGTGGTGCAGCAACGCCGCCTGATCGACGAGAGCGCCGCCAGCGACGACTTCAAGCGCGTGCTGCGTGGCAAGCTCGATGCCCTGCTGGCGCTGGCCGAGTCCACCGGCTGCCGCCGCCAGCAGCTGCTGGCCTATTTCGGCGAGGCCAGCGGCCCCTGTGGCAATTGCGACAACTGCCTGCAGCCGCCCCAGACCTGGGACGCGACCGAGCCCGCGCGCAAGCTGCTCTCGTGCATCTACCGGTTGCAGCAAAGCGGCGGCGCCTTTGGCGCGGGTCATGTGATCGACGTCTTGCGCGGCCTGGACACCGACAAGGTGCGCCAGCACGGGCACACGGCGCTGTCCACCTTTGGCATCGGACGCGAATACGATGAGACCCTGTGGCGCCGCTTGCTGCGCCAGCTCATTGCCCTGGGGGCGGTGCACGTGGGCGGCGAGTTCCACACCTTGCACCTGACCGCGGCGGCGCGGCCGATTTTGCGCGGCGAGCAGCCGGTGCGGTTGCGCGTGGCGCCAGCGGGCGACGCTGCGGGGCGTGGCGGCGCGCGTGGCGAGCGGCGTGCGCGGGCCGTGGCCAGCGAGGCCCGGCTGCCGCTGCTGGGGCGCGAGGTGCTGGCGGCGCTCAAGGCCTGGCGCGCCGAGGTTGCGCGCGAGCACGACCTGCCCGCCTACGTCATTTTTCATGACGCCACGCTGCGCGCCATCGCCGAGCGGCTGCCACGCAGCGCGGCGGATTTGCACGACATCCCCGGCCTGGGCGAAAAAAAGCGCGAGGCCTACGGGCGCGACGTGCTGCGCCTGGTGGCCGAGGTGTGCGATGCCCAGGACGCCAGCGCCGCGGACGACGGGCAGGCCCAATCCGTCTGGGGGTGAGCGCGGCCGGCGGGCCGCGTCAGCGCCGCGCGCGCAGGCCGGCGCAGTGGTCCACGGGCGGCACGGCCGGGGTGAGCCAGAGGGCATCGGCCGCCGCTGTGGGCACGAGCGCCGCCGGCGCGTCGTCGCTGGCCACCAGCTCCACCACCCGCGGCGCCGGGGCTGCCGGCCCCGCCCGGCGTGCCAGGTGCAGCGGCACCCCGTACGGGCGGCGCGCGTGCTGGGCCCCGGTGATGAGCAACACGGTGCGCCCTGGCGTATGCTGTGCCAACAGGGTGGCGGCCATGCTGTCGTCGCGGGCGATTTGGATGCGCGCCATCGGCCGCAGCTGCGCCGCGGGCAGCACGCCACAGTGCGCGGTGTCGATCAGGCGTTCGAGCGCGTGCAGGCCGTCCGCGGGCAACAGGGTGTCCCAGTCCGCATCGGCCATCACCGCATGGTGCTGCGCCCGCGGCAGGTTGGCGCCGACCACCGGGACCCCGGCGCGCACGGCCGCCATCACCACCGGCCCGTAGCGCGCCCACGGCCAGCCGGCGTCGTGCCAGGCCAGGGCTTGCCGCACCGCCTCCTCCGGCGCGTCGGGGCGCAGGCTGCCACTGTCGCGGCCGCGCTCGGCCATTTCCAGCACCACCGCCGCCAGCGCTCCCTGCCCGGCCAAGACGCGCACCACCGCCACCTGCAGCGTTTGGTGCGCGTCGGCGTCGTGCTGTTCCCCCAACAGCCACCAGGGCGCAGGCCCCAGCGCCTGGATTTGCTGCTCCACCCAGGCCGCCAACGCCGGCGCATCGGGCAGCACCGGGCGCGCATCGGCCACGACCGATGGCGCCGCCCGCACGGGCACGCTACCCCCGCCCAACCACGCCCCGATGCCGGCCATGAGCGCACCACGCAACCAGGCGCGGCGATCGCAGCGACGCCATGCGGGCATGGCGGGTTGGTTGCGGCGTGCGCTGGGGCTGCGGTTCATCGACACAAAACGCGTGCGAAAGAGCCCCAAGCGTTCAGTCGTCCTCAGTGCACCACCAGCGGCGTTTGCGCCAGGGACGCGTAGCGCTCGAGCGTGTCCTCCACCTCTTCCTGGGTGGGGGTGTTTTTTTGCCACGCCTCGATTTTTTGCTGGAACAGCTCGGCCCACGAGCCGTCGAGGTACACCTCTTTGCCGGAGCGCTTGTCCACGATCTCAAAGCCGTGCCTGGGCATCACAGGCCGCGGGCTGTCCCCTTCGGCCGCACTAGCCACCTCCTGGGCGTTGGCCAGGATGTGGACCACCGCGAAACTGTCGGAGTTGTAGAGCATGTGCATGGCCACACTATCCTCGAAATGCAAAGTCCCTGCAAGCGACAGGCAGGCGTAGCTGCCACTGCGATGCGGATATCGGGCCGCGTGGCCCGTTTTTCAAGGGGACGCCGGGTTCGGCAGCAGCGCGCGCAACCGTTGGTCGACCCAGTCGCCATCGGCCTGCTGGACCCGGATGCGCACCGGCAGGCCCGGCAGCACGGGGCTAAACCACAGTTCCACGCCCGGGCCGTTACCTGGCCCGGCCACGCGTTGCACCCGCACCGCATCGAACGTGCCGGCCGGCACGGTGAGGCGCTCGTGCACGCCCGCAGCGAACGCCCAGGACTCGAGCTGTTTGGCGCCCATGACCGGCACGGCCCAGCGCTGCCCCGGCGCGGCCGTGGCCATCCAGCCGCCCAGTTGCACGAAGACCGACAATCGGTCCTGCGTGCCGCTGGGCAGGCGCTCCACCGTCACGCCGCTGTGCAGACGGGCTGTGCCGGGGCCGTCGTCGGCCGGCCAGTCGAAGGCGATCCAACGCGCGTTGCGGGCCCGGTCCTCGAAGCGCTGTGGCCGCAAGCCAGCCGGCCCCACCGTACCGCTGCTGGTCTGGGTGCGGCTGCCTACCCAAAAGGCGCGCATCGTCAGCTCGGCCTGGTAGCGCGTGCCGTCGGTTTGCCAGTGGAGGATGGCGGTGGCGCGGTAGGGCAGTCCGCGCGCTTCGCCCGTGACCTCGTACTCCCAGTGGGCAGGTGGCGGGGGCATCCACGCAGGCGGTGGTGGCACGTCCTGCGTCCGGGCATCGGCGCGGGCGACGGCCACCGCCTCCGCAGCATCGCTGCCGGGCGTGTCCAGCGGCGCCCTTTCGGTGGCGGCGCTGGCGGCGGTCTGCAGCACGTCGGGCGCAACGTCGCCGGGCAGCGCGTCGAGCGCCGGTGGGGGCGGCTGGGCGGCCAGCGCCGGCGTGGGCGTATCGGGCGCGACGGCGGGGCTGTCCGCTGCGCGCGGTGCCGGGGGCTGGCTGCGGGAGGGCGTGCGGTGCACGCGCGTGTCAGCGCGTGGCACGGCAGGGGTGGGCACGGCGGACGGTGGTGCGGCGGGCAGCAGCGCCGCCATGACCGGAGCGCGCGGCGCTGCACCGAGGCCCCCATCCGGGTCGCTGCCGGTGACCCGGGTCCAGGCCCAGCCCAGCGCGAGCGCGTGCGCGCCCGCGACCGCCGCTAAGACGGCCATGGCCCGGCGCCGTTGGGTGTGCCACCACGTCATGGGAGGGATACTAGCGGCTGCACGGCAATCGCAACACTTGACCCATGAAACTTGCCACGTACCGCGACGGCAGCCGGGATGGCCAGCTCGTCGTCGTTTCGCGCGACGGCGCACTGGCGCACTACGCCACCGGGATCGCCGACACGCTGCAGCAGGCGCTGGACGACTGGAATTTCATCGCGCCCCAGTTGCGCGATCTGGCCCTCACGCTCGAGCAGGGCAAGGCCCGGCACGCGTTTGCCTTCGACGCGCGCCAGTGCATGGCCCCGCTGCCGCGCGCCGTGGGCTGGCTGGCGCCCGATGACGACACGGCCGAGCCGCGGCCCTGGCGCAGCGATGCGTTGTGGGGGCCGATGCGGCCGCTGCCGGCCGTGGGCGGCAGCGCCGACGTCGGGCCGGCGTTGGCCGTGCTGTGCGGCGATGTGGCACCCGATGCGGATGCCGCCGTCGCGCTCGAGGGGGTGCGTCTGGTGGCGCTGGCCTGCCACTGGCGCCGTGCGCCGGACGGCGATGCGCCGCACGCGCCCTGGGGGGTGACGGTGGCGCCGTGCGTGGTCACACCCGATGCCCTGGGCGCGGCGTGGCGTGAGGGTCGGCTGACGGCTAGCGTGACGACGGCGTGGAACGGACGCAAGCTCGGCATTGCCGAGGGGGCGGATCAAACGGTGTCGTTTGGCGCGCTGCTGGCGGCGGCCGCGCGCGGTCGCGGGCTGGCGGCCGGCGTTGCCGTGGCCGGCGGCGTGCTGCCCACGCCCCAGGTGGCGGGCGACCCGCCCGCGTGGCCCCGTGGCTATGCCACCTTGGCGATGCGCCGCGCTGCCGAGCGGCTCACGCTGGGGCGGGAGGTGACACCGTGGTTGACGCCCGGCGACCGGGTGCAGATCGAGGCGCGCCTGCCCGACGGCAGCGCCCCGTTTGGCGCCATCGACGTGGTCTGGGCGGCCCCGCCTCACAACGATGGCGTGACGGCCGGGTGATCGTGCTCGTAGCGGGTTTGGCAGGGCACGCACCGCAGCGCCGTGGGGTTGGCGTGCAGGCGCGCGGCCGGGATGTCGGCACCGCAGTCCACGCACAGCCCGTAGGTGCCCGCCGCAATGCGTTGCAGCGCGTCGTCGATCGCGCGCAGTGCAGCGGTCTCGCGCTCATCGAGCGCCTGCGCCAGATCGCGCTCGCCATCGACCTGGCTCCAGTCGCCGCTTTGAATCTCGTGCGGGTCGAGCGCCGCTTGGGCGCGTCCGACCTTGCCGCCGCGCTGGGCCCGAATTTGCGCGATCAGCTCGGTGCGCATGTGCTGCAGTTGCTGGGCAAAGGTGTCGGAAATCGGTTCGCTCATGGCTTGGTGTCCAGGGTGGGGCCCGGCGTGGGCCCTATGGCCAATTGTGGCGCGATCGGCCACCCTGCACCAGCGGGGGCGCGCGCCACGGCAGCCCAAGGTGGCGCGGCCTTGACGCCGATCAAACCGGCGCTCCGCCACGCGGGGGCTGGCAGGCGCAGGGCCCGGTTGGCCCCTCTGGGCGCATGCACCGGGCTGTGGCATGCTATGGCATCAACGCACGCTCCCGTGTGCGTGGCCCCGTCAGGACCGACCCATGACCCCGCTTGACGTCAACGCCCTCCAAGCCGCCTTTGCGCCGTATGCCCGCTACATCCCGGGGTTTGCCTTTTTGCAGGGGCTTGCCGGCGGGGGGGGCGGCGACGCGCCCCCGATGGCGCAGTGGGTGGCGCCGGTGTTCGATGTCGAGGAGCTCGACCGCCGCATCCGCGATCTCAAGGCCGTGCACTTCTGGCTGGAGCAAAACGCGCGCGCCCTGCAGGCCACCATACAGGCCCTCGAGGTGCAAAAAATGACCCTGGCCACGTTGCAGGGCATGAACGTCAGCCTGGGGGAGGTGGGCCAGGCGTTGGCGGCGGCAGCGGCCGCTGCCGCCACGCCGGCATCCGCATCCGCCCCCGCGCCGACCCGCCAGGACGCTGCTGCCGCCGCGCCTGGCGCAGCGGCGGCGCCAGCGCCCGCCGCGGCAGAGGGGGCGCCCGGGGTCGATCCGGTGCGGTGGTGGCGCTCGCTCACCGAACAGTTTCAGGCGATCGCCACCCAGGCCATGCAGGACATGACCCAGCACGCCGCCACGGCGGCGGCCAGTGCCGTCGCCCGCTCGGCCACGCCGGGCGCACCCCTGGCCGACCCGGTGGCGCCGACGGCCACGCCGACGACCGCGCCTGCGCCGCGTCCGGCGCGCGCGCGGGCCACCCGGGCGCCGGCGGCGCGCTCGGCCGGGGCGGGCAAGACCAGCCCCCCGGCGACGGGGTCGGCACGCCCGCGTGGCGGTGCCGCGCGGCCGGCAGCGGCCCCGCCGGCGTCACGGAGGTCGCGCGGGTGAAGCGCTTCGTCCACGCCCACGCCACGCACCCGCAATGGCCGATGGCCGCGGCGCTGGTGCTGGCGCAGCTGCGCGCCCAGCTCGCCGTTGGCGCGGCCGATGGGCAGGCGGCGCAGGCTGAGGCCGCCAGCCGCCTGGGCGCAGGCGCGGCGACCACGCCCTTGGGGCTGGTGTACCTGACCGATGACTACGCCGATGCGGCCGCCGACATTCTCGACCACCTCAGCCACGCCTTGCCCCAGGTGACCGATTGGGTGGGCGCCATCGGGGTGGGCATTTGCGCCACGGGTGCCGAGTACATCGACGAGCCAGGGTTGGCCGTCATGCTGTGCGACCTGGCGCCATCGCGCTACCGGGTCTTCAGCGGCCTGGTGCCGCTGGGGGCCACGCAGGGGCCGGAGGGCTTTGTGCCCCAGACCGCGCTCGTGCACGCCGACCCCGCGACGCCGGAGCTGACGGAACTGGTGCAGGAACTGGCCGAGCGCACCATTGGCCACTACCTGTTTGGCGGCCTGGTGGCCAGCCGTGCGGGGTCGGTGCAAATCGCACGCTCCAGCCGCGGGGCCGTGGTCGGTCACGGGCGCGAGGCCGCCCACGGCATCTACCCCGGAGGGTTCAGCGGCGTGGCCTTCGGGCCGGATGTGGGCATCGTCTCGCGGGTCACGCAGGGGGTGCGCGCGGTCTCACCGGTGTACCGGATCACGGCGGCGCAGGGCAACCGGGTCGAGGCGCTGGACGGTCAACCGGCTTTGGAGGTGTTGCTGCGCGACCTCGGGCTGTCGCTCGACGACCTGGGGGCAGTGGTCGCACGCCTGCGCGAGACCCTGGTGGGCCTGCAGGTGCCGCAGGCGCAGGCGGCCATCGCCCCCGCCCGGCCGGGGCGCGTGCCCCTGCGCGTGGGCGACGACGTGCTGGTGCGGCACGTGATCGGGCTGGACCCCCTGCGCCGCGCGGTCGTCATCGCCGACGAGGCGCCGCTGGGCGGCACCTGGATGCTGTGCGAGCGCCACGCGCAGGCCGCCCGTGCCGACTTGGTGCGCATCTGCGCCGAAATCCGCGACGAGCTCAGTCCCGATGCCGGTGACGGGCTCGCGCACGATCCCGTTGCGCGCATCGCAGGTGCGGTCTACGTCAGCTGCAACCGCCGCGGCGGCCCCCATTTTGGCGCTGCCGGGGCGGAGTTGCAGATCGTGCGCCAAGCGCTGGGTGACGTGCCCCTGGTGGGGTTCTTCGCGGCGGGGGAAATCGCGCACCACCGCCTCTACGGCTACACCGGGGTGTTGACCGTTTTCGTGGCCGACGAGGGCGCTGGCCCCGACGGTTGAAAGTGGGCTGGGCCGCCCCCACCTGAGCCGGCAGTGACGCATTCCCAAGAAGAAAGGACCGCGGTGGAGTTCAAAGACTATTACGCGGTGCTGGGCGTGGCGCGCGACGCCAGTGCCGACGAGATCAAAAAAGCGTATCGCAAGCTGGCGCGCAAATACCACCCGGACGTCAGCAGCGAGGCCGACGCCGCGCAGCGCATGAGCGAGGTCAACGAGGCCTACGCGGTGCTGTCCGACCCGGAAAAGCGAGCCGCCTACGACCGGCTGGCGCAGGCGCACCGCTCGGGGCAGGCGTTTACCCCGCCGCCGGACTGGGACGCGGGCTTCGAGTTCCACGGCGCGCCCGAAGGCATGGACGCGGCCGAATTCAGCGACTTCTTCAGCACGCTGTTTGGCCACATGGCCGGCGCGCGCGCGGCGGGGCGGCGCCCGCACCGGGGCGCGCCGGGGCGCGGCGAGGACCACCACGCCAAGGTCGTGCTCGACCTGGAGGATGCCTGGCGCGGCGGCACGCGCACCCTCACGCTGCAGGTGCCGCAACTCGACGAGCACGGCCACCTGCGCCTGCGCAACCGCACGCTCGAGGTGCGCATCCCCGCTGGCGTGCGGCCTGGGCAGATGATTCGGTTGGCGGGCCAGGGCGGCGCGGGCGATCCGCCGGGCGATCTGTACCTGGAAGTGGTGGTGCGCCCGCACCCGCGCTACCGCTTGGAGGGCAAGACCCTGATCACCGACTTGCCGCTGGCCCCGTGGGAAGCGGCCCTGGGCGCGGTGGTGCCGGTGGCGCTGCCCGATGGCAGCACGCTCAAAGTGCGGGTGCCCGCGGGCAGCCAGGGCGGCCAGACCCTGACCGTGCGTGGCAAGGGCTTGCCGGCGCGCGAGCCCGGCGATCTGGAGTTGCAACTGCGCGTCATCCTGCCCAGCGCGTACGACCCGCGCGCCAAGGCGCTGTACGAGCGCATGGCCGCCGAGTTGACCGATTTCGACGCGCGCAAGGTGGCGGCCGCCGAGGCCGAAAGGAGCCGTTGAGATGGAACGGGACGTGTTGCGCGTGGACATCTCGCTGGACGCGCCGGGGCTGGACGCCGAGGCGCTGTGCCGCGCCGCCGGGGTGGCGCTGACGTGGTGGCACGAGGCCCTGCAGGCCGGGCGGGTGAGCGCCTGCGCCGATGCGCAGGGCTTCGATGCCGCGGCCCTGCGCCGGGTGCGCCGCCTGGCTTGGCTGCAGCAC
Organism: Tepidimonas thermarum; assembly: GCF_007556705.1. Lineage (GTDB taxonomy): Bacteria > Pseudomonadota > Gammaproteobacteria > Burkholderiales > Burkholderiaceae_C > Tepidimonas > Tepidimonas thermarum. The sequence continues at coordinate 31,585 of NZ_VJOL01000013.1, forward strand.
CACTTCGACGCCGACCCGGAGCTGGCCGCGCTGGTGGTGGACCTGGAAGAAGAAATCGAGCGCCTGCGCGCGCAGGTGCGGCGTCTGTCGTTCGACGCGGGCGTGTGAGGCGCGCGCCGCATCCACGCCCGGCACCGGGGGGCGCTAGACCCCTTGCGCGCGCTCGGCGGCAAAGCGTTGCCGGTAGTCGCCAAACGTGCCGGCGTCGAGCGCGTCGCGCACCTCTTGCATCAGGTTCAGGTAGTAGTGCAGGTTGTGGATCGTGGCCAGCATCGGACCCAGCATCTCGCCGCAGCGGTCCAGGTGGTGCAGGTAGGCGCGCGAAAAGCCCGCGCGCCCGCCGGCATGCCAGGGAATACCGCTGTCGCCCGCGCAGGCGTAGCAGGTGCAGCTCGGGTCGATCGGGCGCGGGTCGGTTTTGTGGCGCGCGTTGCGGATCTTCAGATCCCCATAGCGCGTGAAGTAGGTGCCGTTGCGCGCGTTGCGCGTGGGCATGACGCAGTCGAACATGTCCACGCCGCAGGCCACGCCTTCGACCAGATCCTCGGGTGTGCCCACCCCCATCAGGTAGCGCGGTTTGTGCGCCGGCAGCCGGTGCGGCGTGTGCGCCATGATGCGGCGCATCGCCTCCTTGGGCTCGCCCACGCTCACGCCGCCCACCGCATAGCCGGGAAAGTCCATCTCGACCAGCGCCTGCAGCGACTCCTCGCGCAGGTGCTCGAACATGCCACCCTGCACAATCCCAAAAAGCGCGTTGCGGTTGCCCAGGCGTTCGAACTCGGCTTGGGAGCGCCGCGCCCAGCGCAGGCTCATCTCCATGCTCTGGCGCGCCTCGGCCTCGGTGGTCACGTGACCGTTGGCCTTGTCGCCCTGCCAGTAGGGCGTGCACTCGTCCAGCTGCATGACGATGTCGCTGTCGAGCGCGGTCTGGATTTGGATGCTGACCTCGGGCGACATGAACAGCTTGTCGCCGTTGACGGGCGAGGCAAAGTGCACCCCTTCCTCGGTGATTTTGCGCATCGCCCCCAGGCTCCAGACCTGAAAGCCGCCGGAGTCGGTCAGGATCGGCCGCTCCCACTGCTCGAACGCGTGCAGGCCGCCAAATGCGCGAATCACGTCCAGCCCCGGGCGCATCCACAGGTGAAAGGTGTTGCCCAGGATGATTTGCGCGCCCATTTCGCGCAGGCTGCGCGGCATCACGCCCTTGACCGTGCCGTAGGTGCCCACGGGCATGAAGATCGGGGTTTGCACCACCCCGTGGTTGAGCTTGAGCACGCCACGCCGGGCGTGGCTGCCGGCATAGCCGTCGCGGGGGGGATCGGTGCGAAGGACGGTGAATTCCAGCATGGTCGGCAGGGGGTCAGGGCTGGCCGCGCTGCAGCAGCATCGCGTCGCCGTAGCTGAAAAAGCGGTAGTGCTGCGCGATCGCGTGGCGGTACAGCGCCATGATGTGCTCGTAGCCGGCAAAGGCCGACACCAGCATCAGCAACGTGCTGCGCGGCAGGTGAAAGTTGGTGATGAGCAGGTCCACCACCCGGAAGTCGAAGCCGGGGGTGATGAAGATGTCGGTGTCGCCCTCGGTTTGGCCGGTGCGGGCCCAGCTCTCCAGCGTGCGCACGGTGGTCGTGCCCACCGCCACGATGCGCCCGCCGGCGCGGCGCGTGCGCTCCAGCGCCGCCAGCGTCTGCGGCGGGATGCGGTACCACTCGCTGTGCATGCGGTGGGCGCGGATGTCCTCGCCCTTGACCGGCGCAAAGGTGCCCGCGCCCACATGCAGCGTGACGTTGGCGCGCGGCACCCCACGCGCCTGCAACGCCGCCAGCACCGCCGCATCGAAGTGCAGCGCCGCGGTGGGCGCCGCCACCGCGCCGGGGGTCTGGGCAAACACCGTTTGGTAGCGGCGTTCATCCTCTTCGGTGTCGCCGTGTTCGATGTAGGGCGGCAGCGGCACGTGGCCGTGGCGGGCCATCAGCACGTACGGGTCGTCGGAAAAGCGCAGGTGGAACAGCGGCCCGTCGGCGTCGGGCCAGCGCCCCAGCAGCGTGGCGCTGAAGGCGGGCTGCCCGTCGGGGCCCGGCGCCATGCGCAGCACGGTGCCCGCGCTGGGCTTTTTGCTCACCTTCATGTGCGCCACCACCTCGTGGTTGCCGAGCACGCGCTCCACCAGCAGCTCCAGCCGCCCGCCGGTGGGCTTTTCGCCGTACAGGCGCGCTTTGATCACCTGCGTGTCGTTGAACACGAGCAGGTCGCCCGGCTGCAACAGCGCGGGCAGATCGCGGAAGATGCGGTCGGCCGGTGGCCAGGTGCGGCCGTCGAGCAGCCGCGCGGCGCTGCGCTCGGGCGCCGGGTGCTGGGCGATCAGCTCGGGGGGTAGGGCGAAGTCGAAGTCGCTGGTGGTCCAGGTGCGTGTCGGCGCGCCGGTGGGGGCAGGGTGGGTCATGATGCTCGAGGGCCGGACGGGCCCGTGCCAAGTCCAAGAGAAAGTGCCGATTGTCCCACGCGGCGCGCAGCGATCGTCTACAGTGCGGGTTTCCCAACCAAACGCTGGAAATGTGCGATGTGGATGCAGGTGATGTGGTTTGTCGCTGGCTTGGTGGCATTGGTGGTGGGGGCGGACGCGCTGGTGCGCGGCGCCTCGCGCCTGGCGCTGTCGTGGGGGATTTCGCCGCTGGTCGTGGGGCTGACCATCGTGGCCTTTGGCACCAGCGCGCCCGAGATGGCGGTTTCCACCGCCGCCGTCCTCAACGGCCAGAACGACATCGGGGTGGGCAACGTGGTGGGCAGCAACATTTTCAACGTGCTGTTCATTTTGGGTGTCAGCGCGCTCATCGCGCCGCTCGTGGTGCACGTGCAGTTGATCCGGCAGGAGGTGCCGATCATGCTCGGCGCGTCGGTGCTGTTGTTGGTGCTGGCGCTCGATGGTCGCATCGCTTGGTGGGAGGGGGCGCTGCTGCTTGCGCTGCTGGTGGCGTACACGGTGTTTCTGATCGTGCAGGCACGGCGGCAATCGGCGGCGGACGCGGCGGTCTTCGACGCTGAACTGCCACCCCCCGCGCCCAACGCGTGGGACGCACACTGGGCGGTGCAACTGGGGCTGATCGTCGTCGGCCTGGCGCTGCTGGTGCTGGGGTCGGATTGGCTGGTGGGCGCTGCGGTGGCGTTTGCCAAGGCGCTGGGGGTCAGCGACGTGGTGATCGGCTTGACCATCGTGGCGGCCGGCACGTCGATGCCGGAGGTCGCCACGTCGATTGCCGCGGCGCTCAAAGGCGAGCGCGACATCGCCGTGGGCAATGTGGTGGGCAGCAACACCTTCAACATCCTGGGGTGCCTGGGCCTGGCGGGTGTGGCCTCGGCGGGCAGCGGCATCACCGTCGCGCCCTCGGTGCTTTCGTTCGACATCTGGGTCATGCTGGCCGTGGCGCTGGTGTGCTTGCCGGTATTCTTCACGGGGCGTGAAATCGCGCGCTGGGAGGGGGCGCTGTTCCTGGGGTACTACGTCGCCTACACCGCCTACCTCGTGTTGGCCGCGCAGGGGTCGCCGGCGCTGCCGGGGTACTCGGCAGCCATGCTGGGGTTCGTGGTGCCGCTGACCGTGGTGGCGCTGGTCACCAGCGTGTTGCGCACGCCCCGGCAGCCGCCTGCGGGCTGAGGCGGCGCGCGTGCGCGCGGCGCCGGAGTGCGGCACAATACGAACGACCGTTCGAGGGCGCCGTCCGAAGCGCCCCGCACCGACTCAGAGGAGACCCGCCGGCCATGTCTGCTGCACCGTCGCTGTCACGCTGGACCCCGCAGCGCGCCACGTGGCGACAAGCCGCCTTCGACGACTACGCGCTGGTGGTGCTGGCCCTCGGGGGCCTGGTGGCCGTGCTGTGGCTGGCTCCGTTTGCCGTTTACCGGGCCATCACCGGCAACTGGCTGGCAGCGGTGTCGGATGCCGTGCTGGCGCTGACCATCGGCGGTGCGGCGGTCTATGCTTGGCGCACGCGCGACACCCGTTGGCCGGGGTGGATCATGGCGGTGGCCATCGTCGGCGGCATTTGGGCGATCGGCGTGGCGGCGCAGTTTGCGGCGCTGTTTTGGGCCTATCCCGGCGTGCTGATGAATTTCTTTTTGGTGCCGGCGCCCGCCGCGGCGCTGCTGGGGGCGGCGGCGGTCGCCGGCGCGGCGCTGCTGTCGTGGCAGGAGCTCGGCGGCACCGAGGGGTTGCCCTTTTTCGTCATCACCAACGTGCTCACCGGCGTGTTCGGCTACCTCGTGTCGCAGCAGGCGCAGCGCCGCATCGTGCGCTGGCAGACCCTGAGCCTGCTCGACCCCCTGACGGGCGTGGGCAATCGGCGCCTGATGGAAGTCGAGCTCGCGCAGGCCTTTACCGCCGCGGGGACGGGAGGCACGCTGGCCGTGCTCGACCTCGACCACTTCAAGGCCATCAACGACCAGCACGGCCACGAGGTGGGCGATGCCGTGCTGCGCGACGTGGTGGCGGTGGCGCAAGCCTGTCTGCGCAAAACCGACCGCCTCTACCGCCTGGGCGGCGAAGAATTCGTGATCTGGTTGCCGCACGGCGACCAGGCGGCCGCCGCGGTGGTCCTGGAGCGCGTGCGGTGCGCGGTGCGCGCGCAGGTGCGCGTGGGCGAGCGTGCCGTCACGCTGTCGGCGGGGGCGGCCACCCACGCGCCACCGGAGGCGTGGGAAGCCTGTTTGGCCCGGGCCGACGCGGCGCTCTACCGGGCCAAGCGCGAGGGGCGTGACCGCCTGGTCTGGCCGCTGATCGATGAGGGCATCCCCGCGCGCACCTGACCCGGAGCGCAGCCCGGAGCGCGAACGCCTCAGCGGGCCGCAGCGCGCGCTGCGCCGCCTGGGGCTGGTGCGCCCGATTGACCTGGCGCTGCACTTGCCGCTGCGCTACGAGGATTTGACGCGCGTGCGGCCGCTGGCCGACGCGCAGGATGGCGACGAGGCCCTGATCGAAGGCGAGGTGCTGGCCTGCGAGGTGCGCCTGCGCCCACGCCGCCAGCTCATCGCCACGCTGGCCGTGGCCGGTGGGGGGCGCTGCACGCTGCGCTTCTTCACCTTCTACCCCAGTCACCAGCGGGCGTTGGCCGTGGGCGCGCGCGTGCGGGCGCACGGCGAGTTGCGCGGCGGTTGGGCGGGCTGGACGCTGGTGCACCCGCGGCTGCTGCCCGTGGATGCGCCGTTGCCGGCCGGACTCACGCCCGTCTACCCCACCACGGCGGGGCTGCCGCAGGCGTATTTGCGCGCGGCGGTGGCGCGTGCGCTGCAGCAGGCCGACCTGAGCGAAACCGTCCCGCCCGAGGCGCTGGCCGATTTGCCGGGGGCCAGCGGCCCGCCGTGGACCTTGCAGGCGGCGCTGGCGTTTTTGCACCACCCCGATCCACGCACGCCGCGCGCGGCGCTCGAAGACCGTGCCCACCCGGCCTGGCAGCGCCTCAAAGCCGAGGAGTTGTTGGCCCAGCAGTTGGCGCAGGTGCAGGCACGGCGCGAGCGCGACGCCCTGCGCGCCCCGGTGCTGCGCGCCGCTGCCGACGGCTTGCCGTGGCGCTTGCAGGCCGCGCTGCCCTTTGCCCTGACCGGCGCGCAGCAGCGTGTGGTGGCCGAAATCAGCGCCGATCTGGCGCGCGCCATCCCGATGCACCGGCTGCTGCAAGGCGACGTGGGCAGCGGCAAAACCGTGGTCGCCGCGCTGGCCGCGGCGGTGGCCATCGACGCGGGCTGGCAGTGCGCGTTGATGGCGCCAACCGAAATCCTGGCCGGGCAGCACTTTGGCAAGATGGTGCAGTGGCTCGAGCCGCTGCTCGCGCCCCTGGGCCGCGGCGTGGCCTGGCTCACGGGCAGCCAGCCGCGCGCGCAGCGGCATGCCATGCTGGCGCGCATCGCCGCGGGCGAGGCGGCGCTGGTGGTGGGCACCCACGCCGTCATTCAGGAGCAGGTCACCTTCGAGCGGCTGGGCCTGGCCGTGATCGACGAGCAGCACCGTTTTGGCGTCGCCCAGCGCCTGGCGCTGCGCCAAAAAGCCGGTGCTGGCGCCGCGGGGGTCGAACCCCACCTGCTGATGATGAGCGCCACGCCCATCCCGCGCACGCTGGCCATGAGCGTGTACGCCGACCTCGACGTGTCCACGCTCGACGAGCTGCCGCCTGGGCGCAGCCCCATCGTCACCAAGGTGTTGGCCGACCACCGCCGCCCCGAGGTGATCGCGCGCATTCGGGCCCAGGTGGCGCAGGGGCGGCAGGTGTACTGGGTTTGCCCGCTGATCGAGGAAAGCGAGGCGCTGGACGTGCGCGCCGCCACCGCCACCCACGCCGAACTCGTGGCGGCGCTGGCCGGCGTGACCACGCCCGACGGCCGGGCGGTACAGGTCGGGCTGCTGCACTCGCGCCTGAGCGCCGCGGACAAAAAGGCCATCATGGCCGCCTTTGCCGCCGGGGACCTCGCGGTGCTGGTCAGCACCACCGTCATCGAGGTCGGGGTGGACGTGCCCAACGCGTCCCTGATGGTGATCGAGCACGCCGAGCGCTTTGGCCTGAGCCAGCTGCACCAGTTGCGCGGGCGCGTCGGGCGCGGCGCCGTGGCCTCGGTCTGTTTGCTGCTCTACAGCCCGGGGGAGTCGGGCCGCGTCAGCGAGTCGGCGCGCGCGCGCCTGCGCGCCATGGTCGAGACGCAAGACGGCTTCGAAATCGCGCGCCGTGACCTGGCCCTGCGCGGGCCGGGCGAGTTTTTGGGGGCGCGCCAATCGGGCACGCCGCTGCTGCGCTTTGCCGATTGGCAAACCGATGAGCCGCTCATCGCGTGGGCGCACCGCTGGGCCCCGCGCCTGTGGCAGCAGCATCCGCAGCTTGCCCAGCGCCACCTGGCACGCTGGCTGGGCGTCAAGTTGGACTATCTCAAGGCTTGACCCGATAATCGCGGCTGCCGCCCGTTGCGCGGCAGCGCCACCGGCGCGACGCCCCTGTCCCCGGAGTGTGTGTCCATGACCCTGACCGAACTCAAATACGTGGTTGCGGTGGCGCGCGAGCGCCACTTCGGCAGGGCGGCCGAGGCTTGCTTCGTCTCGCAGCCCACCCTGTCGGTGGCCATCAAAAAGCTCGAGGAGGAGCTCGAGGTCAAAATCTTCGAGCGCAGCGCCAGCGAGGTCACCGTCACGCCACTGGGCGAGGAGATCGTGCGCCAGGCCCAAATCGTGCTCGAGCAGGCCGCCGCCATCAAGGAGATAGCCAAGCGCGGCAAAGACCCGCTGGCCGGGCCGCTGCGCTTGGGGCTGATCTACACCATCGCCCCGTATTTGCTGCCGGATCTGGTCAAACAAGTCATCGAGCGCGCGCGCCAGATGCCGCTGATCCTGCAGGAGAACTTCACCACCCGGCTGCTGGAGCAACTGCGCCTGGGCGAGCTGGACGCAGCCATCCTGGCCGAGCCCTTCCCCGACACCAACCTGGCGGTGGCGCCGCTGTACGACGAGCCCTTTGTGGCCGTGGTCCCGCGTGACCACCCGCTGGCCACGCGCGCCAGCATCACGGCCGATGAGCTCAAGCGCGAGACCATGCTGTTGCTGGGCAACGGGCATTGCTTTCGCGACCACGTGCTGCAGGTGTGCCCGGAGTTTGCGCGCTTTTCCGACAACGCCGAAGGCATCCAGAAAACCTTCGAAGGCTCGTCGCTCGAGACCATCAAGCACATGGTCGCCGCGGGCATGGGCGTGACGCTGGTGCCGCGGCTGTCGGTGCCCAAAGGCGCGCTCGATCCCGTGCAGCGCGACGCGCTGGCCGCCCAGGCGCCGGGCGATGCCGGCTACGTTCGCTACCTTCCCTTCGACGGCGAGCCGCCCAGCCGCCGCGTCGTGCTCGTGTGGCGGCGCAGTTTTACCCGCTACGAAGCCATTGCCGCGCTGCGCAACGCCGTCTATGCCTGTGAGTTCCCCGGATGCAAGCGTCTGACCTGATGCCCCCGTTCCCCGGCCCGTGGTGGCGCGAACGCCTGACACTCTACCTGGACCTCATCCGCTGGGACCGCCCGGCCGGCTGGTTGCTGCTGCTGTGGCCCACGCTGTCGGCGCTGTGGCTGGCCGCAGGTGGGTGGCCGGGCTGGCACCTGCTGGTCGTCTTCGTTGCCGGCACCGTGCTCATGCGCAGCGCCGGCTGCTGCGTCAACGACGTGGCCGACCGCGAGTTCGACCGCCACGTCAAGCGCACCGCCCAGCGACCCGTCACCAGCGGGCGCCTCTCCGCGCGCGAGGCCCTGACGGTGGGCGCCGCGCTGGCGCTGGTGGCGTTCGCGCTCGTGCTCACCACGCACGCCGCTGCGGTGGCCTGGTCGTTCGCGGCGCTGGCGGTGGCGGTGTTCTACCCCTACACCAAGCGCTTCTTCGCCATGCCCCAGGCGGTGCTCGGCGTGGCGTTTAGCTTTGGCATTCCGATGGCCTTTGCCGCGGTGCACGGCGAGGTGCCCGCGCTGGCCTGGGGCCTGCTGCTGGCCAACGCCTTTTGGGTGCTGGCCTACGACACGGAATATGCGATGGTCGACCGCGACGACGACCTGCGCATCGGCATCCGCACCTCGGCCATCACGCTGGGCCGCTGGGACGTGGCCGCCGTGCTGGCCTTCTACGCCTTGCACCTGGCGCTGTGGTCGGTGCTGGTGTGGCCGCACGCCGGTGGGCCGTGGTTCGCCGCCGGCGTGGCGGCCGCGGCGGCGCAGGTGCTGTGGCACGCGCGGCTGATCCGCGACCGCACGCGCGAGGGGTGTTTTCGCGCGTTTCGCCTCAACCACTGGTTGGGCGCAACGCTGTTTGCCGGCCTGGCGCTGCAGTTGGCGCTGGGCTGACTGGGCGGCGCAGCGATCAAGCGCCGGCCTCTCCCTTCACGCGCCAAAGGCGTCGCCCAGTTCTTGCGCGCGCTGGCGCGCCGCGTGCATCGCGCCGATGAAGGCGTGTTTCACCCCGGCCGCTTCCAGCGCAGCCAGCGCGGCGGCGGTCGTGCCCCCCTTGGACGTGACGCGCTCGCGCAGCACCTCGGGGGGCTCGCCGGCGTCCTGGGCCAGGCGGGCGGCCCCGATGAAGGTGCCGATCGCCAGCTCCAGCGCCACCGCGGCCGGCAGGCCCATCGCGGTGCCGGCTTCGCGCATGGCTTCCAGGAAATAAAAGACATAGGCCGGGCCTGAGCCGGACAGCGCGGTGACCGCGTCCAGCGCGGCCTCGTCGTCCACCCACACCCAGCGTCCGGTGCCCGCGATCAGCGCCTCGGCCAGGCGGCGGTCCTCGGCGTTCACCCCCGGCAGCGCATACACCCCGGTCATGCCCTGGCCCACGAGCGCGGGCGTGTTGGGCATGGTGCGCACGATGCGCGCGCTGCCCAGCCAGGCCTGCATGCTCGCACAGCGGATGCCGGCGGCCACACTCAGGTGCAAGGCGCCCGCCACATGGGGGGCGGCCGCCGCGGCGGCCTCGCGGAAGGTTTGCGGTTTGACGGCCCACACCGCCAGGCGGCTGCCCGCCAGCGCGGGACTGGCCGCTTCCAGCGTGCGCACGCCAAAGCGCTCGCGCACCTGGGCACGCGCGGCTTCGCCGGGGTCCACGACGGTGATGTCGCCAGGCTGGCAGCCGCCACGCAGCAAGGCCGCGATGATGGCGCTGGCCATGTTGCCGCCGCCGATGAAGGCGATGCGCTGGCCGAGCAAGGGCGCAGCCGCAGCGGGTGACGGTTGGGGAGCGGGGGTGGTGGCATCCATGCGCCGCATTGTCGCGCAAGGCAGGGCCTCTTGGCGCGGTGCCTGCCGCCGCGCGCCAACAGCGGCGCATGCCCACGAGCGCCAACGGTACTGGACGAATACAAGCGCTTGACAAGCGATCAAAACCCCGCGAGAATATGCGGCTTCGCCCACTGGGTGAAGACCATCTGCCCACCGAAGCGGGTGGCAGCACAGTTGAGGTTGCGTTTGGCGGCCGCCGATGTTGGCGGTGGCGCTGGGCGGCTTTGGCTGTTGCGGTGCCTGCGACGACGGGCCCAAGACTGATCGCCTCGGCCCGGTGGCCCAGGGATTCAAGTTGGGACTTTCATCATGATTCAAACGCAAACTCGACTCGATGTTGCTGACAACACGGGTGCCAAGTCCGTGATGTGCATCAAGGTGCTGGGGGGCTCCAAGCGCCGCTACGCCAGCGTGGGCGACATCATCAAGGTCAGCATCAAAGAAGCCGCGCCGCGTGGCCGCGTCAAGAAGGGCGAGGTCTACAACGCGGTCGTGGTGCGCACGGCCAAGGGCATTCGCCGTCCGGACGGTGCGCTCATCAAGTTCGACGGCAACGCCGCCGTGCTGCTCAACAACAAGCTGGAGCCGATCGGCACCCGCATCTTCGGCCCGGTCACGCGCGAGCTGCGCACCGAGCGTTTCATGAAGATCGTGTCCCTGGCGCCCGAAGTTCTCTGAGGAACCGTCATGAACAAGATCCGTACAGGCGACGAAGTCATCGTCATCGCGGGGCGCGACAAGGGCAAGCGCGGCAAGGTGCTGCGGCGCGCCGACGAGGAGCGTGTGGTCGTCGAGGGCGTCAACGTGGTCAAGAAGCACGTGCGTCCCAACCCCCTCAAGGGCATTGCCGGTGGCATCGTCGAAAAGACCATGCCCATCCACCAGTCCAACGTCGCCATCTTCAACCCCGCCACGGGCAAGGCCGATCGCGTCGGTGTGAAGGTGCTGGCCGACGGCAAGAAGGTGCGCGTCTACAAGTCCAGCGGCGAAGAAATCAAGGTGGCATGACCATGGCACGTTTTCAACAACTCTACCGCGACAAGATCGCGCCGGCGCTCAAGGCCCAGTTCGGCTACCAGTCCGTCATGGAAGTGCCGCGCATCACCAAGATCACGCTCAACATGGGCGTGGGCGAGGCCGTGGCCGACAAGAAGGTGCTGGAAAACGCTGTTGCCGATCTGACCAAGATCGCCGGCCAAAAGCCCGTCGTCACCCGCGCCCGCAAGGCGATTGCCGGCTTCAAGATCCGCGAGGGCCAGCCGATTGGCTGCATGGTCACGCTGCGCGGTGCGCGCATGTACGAATTCCTGGACCGCTTCGTCACCATCGCGCTGCCGCGCGTGCGTGACTTCCGCGGCATTTCGGCGCGTGCCTTCGACGGCCGTGGCAACTACAACATCGGGGTCAAAGAGCAAATCATCTTCCCCGAGATCGAATACGACAAGGTCGATGCGGTGCGGGGGCTGAACATCAGCATCACGACGACGGCCAAGACCGACGAAGAGTGCAAGGCGCTGCTCGCCGGTTTCCGTTTTCCGTTCAAGAACTGAGGTGGTCCGTGGCTAAGCAAGCTTTGCTCCAGCGTGAACTCAAGCGCGACAAACTGGTCGCCAAGTTCGCCAACAAGTACAACGAGTTGAAGGCCATCGCCAAGGACGCCAAGCGTTCGGACGAAGAGCGCGACGCGGCCCGTGCGGCGCTGCAAAAGCTGCCGCGCAACGCGAACCCGACCCGCCAGCGCAACCGCTGCGGCATCACCGGTCGTCCGCGTGGCACGTTCAAGCAATTCGGTCTGGCCCGCACCAAGATTCGCGAGCTGGCCTTTGCCGGTGAAATCCCCGGTGTGACCAAGGCCAGCTGGTAAGGCGCGAAGGAGAACCCCAAATGAGCATGAGTGATCCGATCGCCGACATGCTGACCCGCATCCGCAACGCGCAGATGGTGGACAAGGCCGTCGTGACGATGCCGGCTTCCAAGCTGAAGACCGCCATCGCCCAGGTGTTGAAGGAAGAGGGTTACATCGACGGCTTCCAGGTCAAGGAAGCCGGCGGCAAAAAGGAACTGGAAATCGCCCTGAAGTACTACGCGGGGCGCCCCGTCATCGAGCGCATCGAGCGCGTCAGCCGTCCGGGCCTGCGCGTCTACCGTGGCGCCAAGTCCATCCCGCAGGTCATGAACGGCCTGGGCGTGGCCATCGTCACCACCCCCAAGGGTGTGATGACCGACCGCAAGGCGCGCGCTGCCGGCGTCGGCGGCGAAGTGCTGTGCTACGTCGCTTGAGGCGAGGCAGGAAGGAGCAACACAAATGTCTCGTGTAGCGAAAGCCGCCATCACCATCCCGCAAGGCGTCGAGGTGGCCATTGGCGAAGACCGCATCAACGTCAAGGGCGCGCTCGGTGCGCTGAGCCTGCCCCTGAACCCCCAGGTCAAGGTGGCGCAAGACGGCGGCAAGTTGACCTTTGCGCCGGCCAACGACACGCGCGAGGCCGATGCCCTCAGCGGCACCGTGCGCCAGCTGGTCAACAACATGGTCGTCGGTGTCAGCAAGGGCTTCGAGCGCAAGCTGACGCTGGTGGGCGTGGGTTACAAGGCCGCCGCCCAGGGCAGCAAGCTCAACCTCAACGTGGGCTTCTCGCACCCGGTGGAAATCGAGATGCCCGCGGGCATCAAGGCCGAGACCCCGACGCCGACCGAAATCCTGATCAAGGGTGCGGATCGCCAAAGCGTCGGTCAAGTGGCCGCCAAGGTCCGTTCGGTGCGTCCCCCCGAGCCGTACAAGGGCAAGGGCATCCGCTATGCGGATGAGAAGGTCGTCATCAAAGAGACCAAGAAGAAATAAGGACTGCGAACATGTTGACCAAGAAAGAACAGCGTTTGCGTCGCGCGCGGCAAACCCGCATCCGCATTGCCCAGCAAGGGGCGGTGCGTCTGGCGGTGCACCGCACCAACCTGCACATCTACGCCAACATCATCTCCGGCGACGGTTCGCGTGTCCTGGCCTCGGCCTCGACGCTGGAGCCCGAGGTGCGCGCCCAGCTCGGTGGCGCCGGCAAAGGTGGCAACACCGCCGCGGCAGCCCTGATCGGCAAGCGCATTGCCGAGAAGGCCAAGGCGGCCGGCATCGAGAAAGTGGCGTTCGACCGCTCGGGCTTTGCCTACCACGGCCGTGTCAAGGCCCTGGCCGAAGCCGCGCGTGAAGCTGGCCTGCAATTCTGACGGAGCGGGTGACGCAAATGGCAAAAATGCAAGCAAATGTGAAGACCGAAGGCAACGATGACGGCCTGCGGGAGAAGATGATTGCGGTCAACCGCGTGACCAAGGTGGTCAAGGGTGGCCGCATCATGGGCTTTGCCGCGCTGACCGTGGTGGGTGACGGCGACGGCCGCATCGGCATGGGCAAGGGCAAGGCGCGCGAAGTGCCGGTGTCCGTGCAAAAGGCCATGGACGAGGCGCGTCGCAGCATGTTCAAGGTGCAGCTCAAAGGCGGCACCCTGTACCACGAGGTCAAAGGTCACCACGGCGCCTCCACCGTCATCATGATGCCCGCGCCCAAGGGGACGGGCATCATCGCCGGCGGCCCGATGCGCGCCGTCTTCGAGGTGATGGGGATCACCGACGTCGTGGCCAAGAGCCATGGCTCGACCAACCCGTACAACCTGGTGCGCGCGACGCTGGATGCGCTGCGCAAGTCGACCACCCCGGCCGAGGTCGCCGCCAAGCGCGGCAAGTCGGTCGAGGAACTCGTGGCCTGATCGGGAGAACACCATGTCGACCCCCAACACCGTCAAAGTCAAGCTGGTGCGCAGCCCGATCGGCTGCAAGGCATCGCACCGCGCCACGGTGCGCGGCCTGGGTCTGCGCAAGCTCGGCAGCGTGCGCGAGCTGCAGGACACCCCGGCCGTGCGCGGCATGATCAACAAGGTGAGCTACCTGGTGCAGGTGCTCTGATCGGAGTCTCGTGATGGAACTCAACACCCTCAAGCCCGCTGCGGGCTCGAAGAAGCCTCGCCGCCGCGTCGGCCGTGGCATCGGTTCCGGTCTGGGCAAGACGGCGGGCCGCGGCCACAAGGGCCAGAAGTCGCGCTCGGGCGGCTTCCACAAGGTCGGCTTCGAAGGCGGTCAAATGCCGCTGCAGCGCCGCCTGCCCAAGCGCGGGTTCAAGTCGCAGTCGCTCAAGTTCAACGCCGAGGTCACGCTGGCCGACCTGCAGGCGCTGGGCCAGGCCGAAGTCGACCTGCTCACGCTCAAGCAAGCCGGGCTCGTGCCCCAGCTGGCCAAGAAGGTCAAGGTCATCAAGACCGGTGAGATCAGCATCGCTGTCAAGCTGACCAACGTCGCGGCCACGGCCGGCGCCAAGGCCGCCATCGAGGCGGCGGGCGGTTCGGTGGCCTGATCGCTGGCAGCACGCATCCGGGATCGCTCGTGGCCACCAACGCAACGACTCTCGCCAAGACCGGCAAGTTCGGCGACCTGCGTCGCCGGCTGGTGTTCCTGCTGCTGGCCCTGGTGGTGTACCGCATCGGGGCGCACATCCCCGTGCCGGGCATCGACCCCGTGCAGCTCGAGCAGCTGTTCAAGGGTCAGCAGGGCGGCATCCTGAGCCTGTTCAACATGTTCTCGGGCGGGGCGCTGTCGCGCTTCACGGTGTTCGCGCTCGGGATCATGCCGTACATCTCGGCGTCGATCATCATGCAGTTGATGACCTACGTCGTGCCGACGTTCGAGCAGCTCAAGAAGGAAGGTGAAGCCGGCCGGCGCAAGATCACCCAGTACACGCGCTACGGCACGGTGGTGCTGGCGGTGTTCCAGGCGTTGGGCATTGCGCTGGCGCTGGAAGGCTCGCCGGGCCTGGTGATCGCGCCGGGTTTGGGCTTCCGCTTTACCGCGGTGGTCAGCCTGGTGGCGGGCACGATGTTCCTGATGTGGCTGGGTGAGCAAATCACCGAGCGCGGCTTGGGCAATGGGATTTCCATCCTGATCTTCGCCGGTATCGCGGCGGGGCTGCCCAACGCGATTGGCGGTTTGCTGGAGCTCGTGCGCACCGGCGCGATGAGCATTCCCGCGGCCCTGTTCATCGTCGCCCTGGTGGTGCTGGTGACGTACGCGGTGGTGTTCATCGAACGCGGGCAGCGCCGCATCCTGGTGAACTATGCGCGCCGTCAGGTCGGCAACAAGATCTACGGTGGCCAGTCGTCGCACCTGCCGCTCAAGCTCAACATGGCTGGCGTCATTCCGCCGATCTTCGCCTCGTCCATCATCTTGCTGCCCACCACGCTGGTGAGTTGGATGAGCACGGGTGAGAGCACGCGTTGGCTGCGGGATTTGGCGTCGGCGCTGTCGCCGGGGCAGCCGATCTACGTGGCGTTGTACGCGGCGGCGATCGTCTTCTTCTGCTTCTTCTACACGGCGCTCGTGTTCAACAGCCGCGAAACCGCCGACAACCTGAAGAAGAGCGGCGCGTTCATCCCCGGGATCCGTCCGGGCGACCAGACCGCGCGCTACATCGACAAGATTCTGCTGCGCCTGACGCTGGCCGGTGCGGTCTACATCACCCTGGTGTGCCTGCTGCCGGAGTTCCTGATCCTGAAGTACAACGTGCCGTTTTACTTTGGGGGCACCTCGCTGCTGATCATCGTCGTGGTGACGATGGATTTCTGGGCCCAGGTGCAGAACTACCTGATGTCGCAGCAGTACGAATCGCTGCTGAAGAAGGCCTCGTTCAAGGCCTCGGGTGCGTGACAACATGGCGAAGGACGATGTCATCGAGATGCAGGGTGAGGTGATCGAAAACCTCCCCAACGCGACCTTCCGGGTCAAACTGGAAAACGGTCACGTCGTGCTGGGGCACATCTCCGGCAAGATGCGTATGCACTACATCCGCATCCTGCCGGGGGACAAGGTCAAGGTCGAGCTCACGCCGTATGACCTGACGCGCGCCCGCATCGTGTTTCGCGCCAAGTGAGCGACCGCTTTACGTTTTTAGGAGAGCAACATGCGAGTTTCGGCTTCGGTCAAGAAAATGTGCCGCAACTGTAAGATCATCCGTCGCCATGGCGTCGTGCGCGTGATTTGCACCGACCCGCGACACAAGCAGCGTCAAGGCTGATTCGATAGAGGACCACCATGGCACGTATCGCTGGTATCAACATCCCGCCGCACAAGCACGCCGAAATCGGCCTGACGGCCATTTACGGCATCGGCCGCACCCGTGCGCGCCAGATTTGCGACGCCTGCGGCATTCCGTATTCGAAAAAGATCAAAGACCTCTCCGACGCCGAACTCGAAAAGGTGCGCGAGCAGGTCGGTCGTTTCACGATCGAGGGTGACCTGCGTCGTGAAGTGACCATGAACATCAAGCGCCTGATGGACATCGGCTGCTACCGCGGTTTCCGTCACCGCCGTGGCCTGCCGGTGCGCGGCCAGCGCACCAAGACCAATGCGCGCACGCGCAAGGGTCCGCGCAAAGCCGCTCAGCCGCTGAAGAAGTAATTTGCCGCATAAAGGACAGTCATGGCCAAGTCTCCCTCTGCCAACGCCGCGGCCCGCGTGCGCAAGAAGGTTCGCAAGAACATTGCCGATGGCATCGCGCACGTGCACGCGTCGTTCAACAACACCATCATCACCATCACCGACCGCCAAGGCAACGCGCTGGCGTGGGCGTCGGCGGGTGGCCAAGGGTTCAAGGGTTCGCGCAAGTCCACGCCGTTTGCGGCGCAGGTCGCGTCCGAAGCGGCCGGTCGCGCCGCGATGGAACAGGGCATCAAGAACCTGGATGTCGAAATCAAAGGCCCCGGCCCGGGCCGCGAGTCGTCGGTGCGCGCGCTGGGTGCGCTGGGCATCAAGATCACGTCGATTTCGGACGTGACGCCGGTGCCGCACAACGGCTGCCGTCCCCCGAAGCGCCGCCGCATCTGACGGCGCGGGGCAAGCGTCTGGCGCAGACGCGCTGGGCACGCTACAATAGTTGGCTTTTTTAGGTGGCGCTTGCTTGGTTTGGCCGAGTGGGCGCCTTGCTTGAGACCACCGCCAGCGTGGGCTGGTGCCAGCAACCCGACCAAGGCCCCCCAAGGCCCGGTGCGCACCCACCCGTTGGCTCCCGCAATGACCCCGGCCGGGGTCGGTTGCGGCAGTCTGGAAAGGAAAACCAGTGGCACGTTATCTCGGCCCCAAGGCCAAGCTCTCCCGCCGTGAAGGCACCGACCTGTTTCTGAAGAGCGCGCGCCGCTCGATCAGCGACAAGGCCAAATTCGAAACCAAGCCCGGCCAGCACGGCCGCACCTCCGGCTCGCGCACCTCGGACTTCGGTCTGCAGCTGCGTGAAAAGCAAAAGGTCAAGCGCATGTACGGTGTGCTGGAGCGCCAGTTCCGCCGCTACTTTGCCGAGGCCGATCGCCGCCGTGGCAACACCGGCCAAAACCTGCTGTCGATTCTCGAGTCGCGCCTGGACAACGTCGTCTACCGCATGGGCTTTGCCTCCACCCGTGCCGAGGCGCGCCAGCTCGTGTCGCACAAGGCGATCAGCGTCAATGGCCAGACGGTCAACATCCCGTCCTACCTGGTCAGCCCGGGCGACGTGGTGGCCGTGCGCGAAAAGGCCCGCAACCAAACCCGCGTCAAGGAAGCGCTGGAGCTGGCCAAGCAGATCGGCTTCCCGGCTTGGGTCGAAGTCGCCGCGGACAAGTGCGAAGGCGTGTTCAAGAAGGTGCCGGACCGCGATGAGTTCGGTGCCGACATCAACGAGTCGCTGATCGTCGAACTGTACTCGCGTTGATCATCGGGCGTGCTCGATTAGAGCCCGGATTCCGCAGCCTGCGGGATCCGGGATTTTGTGCTCCATCGGCCTTATCGGTGTAACGAGCCGAGGGTATTGAAGGAAGTCCGAATGCTGAATAACCTGCTCAAACCCAAGACCATTCAAGTCGAGCGCCTGTCGGCCAACCGCGCCGAGGTCACGCTCGAGCCCTTCGAGCGGGGCTATGGCCACACGCTGGGCAATGCGCTGCGGCGGGTGCTGCTGTCGTCGATGGTCGGGCACGCGCCGACGGAGGTCACGATC
This sequence comes from Tepidimonas thermarum, assembly GCF_007556705.1. Classification (GTDB taxonomy): domain Bacteria; phylum Pseudomonadota; class Gammaproteobacteria; order Burkholderiales; family Burkholderiaceae_C; genus Tepidimonas; species Tepidimonas thermarum. The sequence goes on from NZ_VJOL01000013.1 coordinate 49,403, forward strand.
GCGGGCGTCGTGCATGAATTTTCCACCATCGACGGGGTGCAGGAGGACGTGGTGCACATCCTGCTCAACCTCAAGGGTGTGGTGTTCAAGCTGCACAACCGCGACGAGGTGACGCTGAGCCTGCGCAAAGAGGGCGAAGGCGTGGTCACCGCGGGCGACATCCAAACCTCGCACGATGTCGAGATCCTCAACCCCGAGCACCCGATCGCCACGCTGGCGCCCGGCGCCAAGCTCGACATGCAGATCAAGGTCGAGAAGGGTCGCGGCTACGTGCCGGGCAACGTGCGCAAGGGCGACGACCACCGCAACAGCATCGGCCGCATCGTGCTCGATGCGTCGTTCTCGCCGATCAAGCGTGTCAGCTACGCGGTCGAAAACGCGCGCGTGGAGCAGCGCACCGACCTGGACAAGCTGGTGCTCGACATCGAGACCAACGGCGCCATTGGCCCGGAAGAGGCCGTGCGCGCTGCGGCCAAGATTCTGGTGGAGCAGCTGGCGGTGTTCGCGCAGCTCGAAGGCGGCGCGGCGTTCGAAGCCGGCGCCAAGGACAAGGGCAGCGCGCCCGCGTTCGACCCGCTGCTGCTGCGTCCGGTGGACGAGCTCGAGCTCACGGTGCGCTCGGCCAACTGCCTCAAGGCGGAAAATATCTACTACATCGGTGACCTGATCCAGCGCACCGAAAACGAGCTGCTCAAGACCCCCAACCTGGGCCGCAAGTCGCTCAACGAGATCAAGGAAGTGCTGGCGTCGCGCGGGCTGACGCTGGGCATGAAGCTGGACAACTGGCCGCCGGCTGGTCTGGAAAAGCACTGATCGCCGTTTTCCCTCAACCCTCCCAGTGACCCCCGGCGGTACCTGATCCGGCCGCCGGTGACAAGACAGAAAGGACCTTCCCATGCGTCACGGACACGGACTTCGCAAACTCAACCGCACCAGCGCCCACCGCCAGGCGATGTTGCGCAACATGGCCAACTCGCTGCTCAAGCACGAGGCGATCAAGACCACGCTGCCCAAGGCCAAGGAATTGCGCCGCGTCGTCGAGCCGCTGATCACGCTGGCCAAAAAGCCCTCGCTGGCCAATCGCCGCCTGGCGTTCGACCGCCTGCGCGACCGCGAGACCGTGGTCAAGCTGTTCAACGAGCTGGGGCCGCGTTTTGCCAACCGCCCGGGCGGCTACACGCGCATCCTGAAGATGGGGTTCCGCGTCGGCGACAACGCGCCCATGGCCTACATGGAGCTGGTCGATCGCGCCGCGCCCGCTGCCGAGCCGGCGACAGCCGACGGCGACAAAGCCGAATAATCGTGCTATAATTTTCGTCTCTGACGCGCGGTGGAGCAGTCTGGTAGCTCGTTGGGCTCATAACCCAAAGGTCGGTGGTTCAAATCCATCCCGCGCAACCAAACCGTCCAACCCGCTGGCCCCAAGCCAGTGGGTTTTTTCATGTGCGCCCGGCACGGGCGCACTCTTGGAGGTGAAAGTCCTCCCGTAAGTTGATCACAGCGAACGAAGCGAAGCGCAACTGCAAGAGGGTGACCGATTGTGGGGAGGAAGCGTGGAGCGAAGCTG
>NZ_VJOL01000014.1 GCF_007556705.1 Tepidimonas thermarum
TTTCCGCAATGCTCGCCGAACTCGACGACGAGTGGCTGACCGGCAAGGTCTATCTCAACTTCAACCTGTAACCCGGTTGTCATGACCACCCAACCGGAAATTTACAGAAAAGAGGTTGCACAATCCGGCGACCGCCGCCGACGGTCAGACCACGTCATTGTTCAGACTAACACCCGGCCGGGGTAGGGGTTTGACCTAGGTCAAGCGTTGCAGGGTTGGGATCGGCTAACGTCGCCCAATGACCGAAACGGCTACGCCCGCGCCTGCGCCGTCCGCGGCAGCTGCTGCCGATTCCCCGTGGAGTGGACACCGCGGTCCGCTGACCGTGGATGACGACTTTCGCGTGCTCGACGACCCACTGGAACAGCGCGACTTCACCCAGGTCTGCGCGCAGGGGGATCGGCCGGTGCACGAGTCGATCCTGATGGTGCAGGGCATGTACTGCGCCGCTTGCGCGGACACGGTCGAGGCGGCCCTGGCCGGGCGCCCCGGCGTGGTCGAGGCCCAGGTCCACGCCGCCACACGCCGCCTCATCCTGCGCTGGGACCCGGCGCGTACCCGCTTGTCGGAGTTGGCACAAGCGGTGGGTCGCACCGGCTACCGCCTGCTGCCCATGCAGCAGGCGCTTGGCGTCGGCGAGCGCGTGCGCGAGACGCGCCAAGCCTTGTGGCGCTTGTTCGTCGCCGGTTTTTGCATGATGCAGGTGATGATGTACACGTGGCCCGAGTACGTCACCGAACCGGGTCAGATCCCGCCTGACATCGTGCAGCTGCTGCGCTGGGCGTCGTGGGTGCTCAGCCTGCCCGTGATGTTGTTTGCCAGCGGCCCGTTTTTTGCCAGCGCTTGGCGCGATCTGAAGCGTGGACGCATTGGCATGGACACCCCGGTGGCCGTGGGGATCAGCGTGACCTTCGTGGCCAGCAGCCTGGCCACCTTCGACCCCAGTGGGCCGTGGGGGGCGGACATTTGGTTCGACTCGCTGACGATGTTCGTCTTTTTCCTGCTCGGCGGGCGCTACCTGGAGTTCAAGCTGCGCGACCGCACGGCCGGCGCGCTCGACGCCTTGATGAACCGGCTGCCCGAGCAGTGCGAGCGCGAGCGCGCCGATGGCAGCTGGGAGCGCGTCTCGCTCAAACGCCTGCAGGTGGGCGATGTGGTGCGTGTCGAGGCCGGGCAGGCCTTCCCCGGGGATGGGGTGGTGCTCAGCGATGCGGCAACGGTGGACGAGGCGTTGCTGACCGGTGAGTCGCACCCGATCACGCGCCGACAGGGCGAGTCGGTGGTGGCCGGGAGCTACAACCTGGCCGGTACGGTGCGGGTGCGGCTTGAGCGCCTGGGCCGCGACACGCGCTTTGCGCAGATCGTGTCGCTGATGGAGCAGGCCAGCACCGACCGGCCGCGGCTGGCGCGCCTGGCCGACCGCATCGCGGCGCCGTTTTTGCTGCTGGTGCTGCTGGCGGCGGGGCTGGCGGCGGCGTTTTGGTGGACGGTGGATCCGCACCGGGCGCTGGCAACGGCCGTGGCGGTCCTGATCGTGACCTGCCCGTGTGCGTTGTCGCTGGCCACCCCCGCGGCCATGCTGGCCGCCGCAGGCGCGTTGGCGCAGCGCGGCATCCTGACGCGGCGGCTGCAGGCGTTCGAGGCGCTGGCCGCGGTCGATACCGTCGTGTTCGACAAAACCGGGACCCTGACGCAGGACCGCGTCGTGGTGCGCGAGGTGCAGGTGCGCGCTGGCTGGGACGCCGAGCGGGCGCTGCAGGCGGCGGCGGCGCTGGCGCGCGCGTCGCTGCATCCGGTCTCGCGCGCGATCGTCGCGCGGGTTGGGGACGCGGCGCTGCCTACGCTCGAGGTGACCGAAGTCCCCGGCCGCGGCTTGGTGGCCCGCGATGCCCACGGCCGCCAGTGGCGGCTGGGGTCGGCGGCGCATGCCGGGCTGGACGAGGCCGAACTCGTGCGCACCGGGCGCAGCGTCCCGGACGTGCCGTGCGCGTACCTCAGCGACGACGATGGCTGGGTGGCGACGTTCGTGCTCGACGAGGGGGTGCGGCCCGAGGCGCACGATGCCGTGGCCCGTTTGCGCGCGCTCGGCATCGAGGTGCGGCTGCTCTCGGGTGACCGGCTGGGTGCGGCGCAGCGCGTCGCGCGTCCGCTGGGGATCGACGCCGTGGTGGCGCACGCCAGCCCGGAGCGCAAACTCGCCGAGGTCGCGCGCTGGCAAGCGCAGGGGCGGCGCGTGGCCATGGTGGGCGATGGGCTCAACGACGGCCCGGTGCTCGCCCGCGCCGACGTGTCGTTCGCGCTCGGGCATGGTGCGCCGCTGACCCAGACCCGGGCCGACTTCGTGGTGCAAAGCGGCCGACTGACCGACGTGGTGTTCGTGATCGAGCGCGCGCGCGCGACCATGCGCGTCGTGCGCCAAAATCTGGCGTGGGCGGCGGGCTACAACGCGGTGGCGGTGCCGCTGGCGTTGCTGGGCTGGATGCCGCCGTGGGCGGCGGGCCTGGGCATGGCGGCCAGCTCGCTGCTGGTCATCGGCAATGCGATGCGCCTGTCGCGCGCCACGCGCGAAGCCGCGCCGCCGGCGCCCGCGCTGGCATCCGCCCCTTCCCCCGTTTGACGGAGTTCGCTGTGGAAATCCTCTATCTCTTGATTCCGCTGTCGGTGGTGCTCGTGCTGCTCATCATCGCGCTGTTTTGGTGGGCGCTGCAGTCGGGCCAGTTCGACAACATCGAGCGCGAGGGCGAGCGCATCCTGCGCCACGATTGATGTATGTCAAGGGCGCTGCAGGGAGGCTCCCGGATACTGCGCGTGGGTGAATTTCACGAAACAGGAGTGTTCCTATGTCTGCAACCACGGCGGCCCCAGCGACAGGGGTCTACAACGACAAGGTCGTGAGGCAGTTCGCCATCATGACCGTGGTATGGGGCATCGTCGGCTTTTTGGTCGGCGTCATCATCGCAGCCCAGCTCACGTGGCCGGAGTTGAACTTCGGCATCGAGTACCTGACCTACAGCCGCCTGCGGCCGCTGCACACCAGTGCGGTGATCTTCGCGTTTGGCGGTTCGGGCCTGTTTGCCACCGCCTACTACGTGGTGCAGCGCACCTGTCAGACGCCGTTGTTTGCGCCGGCCTTGGCCTCGTTCACGTTCTGGGGCTGGCAGGCGGTCATCGTGCTGGCGGCCATCACCTACCCGCTGGGCTACACCCAGGGCCGTGAATACGCCGAGCTGATTTGGCCGATCGACATCCTCGTGGCCGTGGTGTGGGTCGCTTTTGCCATCGTGTTCTTTGGCACGGTGGGCACGCGCAAGGTCAAGCACATCTACGTGGCCAACTGGTTCTACGGCGCGTTCATCATCGCCGTGGCGATGCTGCACATCGTCAACAACATCCAGATTCCGACCAGCCTGACGCACTCGTACTCGGTGTACGCGGGCGTGCAGGACGCCATGGTGCAATGGTGGTACGGCCACAACGCGGTGGGCTTTTTCCTGACCGCGGGCTTTCTGGGCATGATGTATTACTTCATCCCCAAGCAGGCCGAGCGCCCGGTGTATTCGTACCGGCTGTCGATCGTGCACTTCTGGGCGCTGATCTTCACCTACATGTGGGCGGGTCCGCACCACCTGCACTACACCGCTCTGCCCGACTGGGCGCAGTCGCTGGGCATGGTGTTCTCGCTCATCCTGCTCGCGCCGTCGTGGGGTGGCATGATCAACGGCATCATGACGCTGTCGGGCGCCTGGCACAAGCTGCGTGACGACCCGATCCTGCGCTTCCTGATCGTGTCGCTGTCGTTCTACGGCATGTCCACGTTCGAAGGGCCGATGATGTCGATCAAGACCGTCAACGCCCTGTCGCACTACACCGACTGGACCATTGGCCACGTGCACTCCGGCGCGCTGGGCTGGGTGGGCCTGGTCACCATGGGCTCGCTGTACTACCTGATTCCGCGCCTGTTTGGGCAGACCAAGATGTACAGCGTCAAGGCCATCGAGCTGCACTTCTGGATTTCCACCATCGGCATCGTGCTCTACATCGCCGCCATGTGGATCGCCGGCGTGATGCAGGGCCTGATGTGGCGCGCGGTCAACCCCGATGGGTCGCTGACCTACACCTTCGTCGAGTCCGTCAAGGCCACCTTCCCGTTCTATGTGATCCGTCTGCTCGGCGGCCTGCTGTATCTGGGCGGCATGCTCGTCATGGCCTGGAACGTCTGGAAGACCGCCCAGCAGGGCAAGGCCACGCCGGTGGCCATCCCCGCCCCCGCGCACGCGTAAGGAGCACACCATGGCACAACACAACCACGCGCCCAGCGGACACGAGCGCATCGAGACCAACAACTTCCTGATGATCGTCCTGATCACCCTGGTGGTGGCCGTGGGCGGTCTGGTGGAAATCGTGCCGCTGTTCTTCCAGCACTCGACCACCAAGCCCATCGAGGGTGTCAAACCGTACCCGGCGCTGCAACTGGCCGGGCGCGACATCTACATCCGCGAAGGCTGCTACGTCTGCCACTCGCAGATGGTGCGCCCCTTCCATGCCGAGACGCTGCGCTACGGTCCGTATTCGGTGGCAGGGGAGTTTGTGTACGACCACCCGTTCCAGTGGGGTTCCAAGCGCACCGGGCCCGACCTGGCGCGCGTGGGCGGTCGCTACTCCGATGAATGGCACCGCGTGCACCTGAACAACCCACGCGATCTGGTGCCCGAGTCCAACATGCCCGCCTACCCCTGGCTGGAGCGCCGCACCGTGGATGCGGACGCGCTGCCGGGCAAGATGCGCGCGCTGCGCACGCTGGGCGTGCCCTACACCGATGAGGAAATCGCCAAAGCCGCCGAAGAGGTCAAGGGCAAGACCGAGCTGGAAGCGCTGATTGCCTACCTGCAGGGCTTGGGCACCGCGCGCTCGTGGGACAAGCTGGCCGCTCAGCAATCGGCCCAGGCGCCGGCGGCGCCGTCGGCGGATGCCGCGCCCACCGCGGCGCAGTGAAACAGGGAGGCGTCACCATGGACATCAACGATTTGCGCGCCATCGTCACGGTGCTGAGTTTCGTGTCCTTCGTGGGCATCTGGGTGTGGGCGTGGTCCCGCAAAAACCGCGAGCGCTTCGAAGAAGCGGCCCAGCTGCCGTTCCGCAGCGAATGAGGTCTGTCCGGAGAGAACCATCATGAGCGATTTCACCAGCAACTTCTGGCACCTCTACATCGCGGGCATCACGCTGATCAGTATCCTGGCCTGCGCCTTCTTCCTGTGGGCCAGTGCCAAGACGCGGGTCATGCCCGCGGCCGACAACACCACCGGGCATGTGTGGGACGGCGACCTGCGCGAGATGAACAACCCGCTGCCGCGGTGGTGGGTCTATTTGTTCATCATCACGGTGATCTTTGCGTTGGCGTACGGGCTGCTCTATCCGATGTTTGGCAAGTCGCAGGGCCAGCTGGGCTGGACCTCGCACGGCCAGTGGGAGACCGAGCGTGCCAAGGCCCTGGCGGCCGTGGAACCCCTGTACGCCAAGTTCAAGGGCATGGACCCCAAAGAGCTGGCGAAAGACCAGCAGGCCATGGCGGTGGGTGAGCGGCTGTACATGAACTACTGTGCCCAGTGCCACGGTTCGGATGCGCGCGGCAGCAAGGGCTTTCCGAACCTGACCGATGCCGACTGGCTCGGCGGTGACGGCCAGCCCGACTACATCCACAAGACCATTGCCGAGGGCCGCCAAGGCATCATGCCCCCGATGGCGGCGGCCGTTGGCAGCGCCGAGGATGTGCGCAACCTGGCCCACTATGTGTTGAGCCTGTCCGGCAGCCCGCATGACAGCGTGCGTGCCTCGCAGGGGGCAGCCAAGTGGGGCGCTTGCGCCGCGTGCCACGGCGCCGACGGCAAGGGGATGCACGCCACCGGGGCCCCCAACCTGACCGACCAGATCTGGCTGCACGGCTGGGGTGAGGAGACCATCGTGAAATTGATCAACGAGGGCAAGACCAACGTGATGCCGGCGCAAAAGGCGCTGCTGACCGACGCCCAGATTCACGTGTTGTCCGCCTACGTCTGGAAGCTGTCCAACACCAACTGACGGTACGCACCGGGAAGGGGTTGCCTGAACCCCTTCCCGGTTTTTTCTCGTTTTTTTGGATACTGCCATGAGTACCCGTGCTGCCCCCACTGGAGTCGCTGGCGCGCCGACGGATGAAGAGATCGAGGTTTCGTTGTACGCGGCGCGCAAGAAGATCTACCCGCGTGCGGTCACGGGCCTGTTTGCCAAATGGCGCTGGGCCCTGGTGTGGTTGACGCAACTGGTCTTCTACGGCCTGCCGTGGCTGGTGTGGAACGGGCGGCAGGCGGTTTTGTTCGACCTGGAGGCGCGGCGCTTTTACATCTTCGGGCTGGTGCTCTACCCACAGGATTTCATTTACCTCACCGGCTTGCTGGTGGTGTCGGCGCTGTCGCTGTTCCTGTTCACGGCGATCGCGGGCCGCCTGTGGTGCGGCTACGCCTGCCCGCAGACGGTCTACACCGAAATCTACCTGTGGATGGAAAAGCTCTTCGAGGGCGATCGCTCGGCGCGCATGCGGCTGGACCAGGAGCCGTGGAGCCTGCGCAAATTCGCCCGCAAAGCCGGCAAGCAGGTGGCGTGGATCCTGTTTGGTTTGTGGACGGGCTTTACCTTTGCCGGCTACTTCACCCCCATTCGTGAGCTCGGCGCCGCCGTGCTGGCGTGGAACCTGGGGCCGTGGCAGACGTTTTGGATTTTCTTCTACGGCTTTGCCACCTACGGCAACGCCGGCTACATGCGCGAGCAGGTCTGCAAGTACATGTGTCCGTACGCGCGCTTCCAAAGCGCGATGTTCGACAAGGACACCATGATCGTGACCTACGACAGCGCGCGTGGTGAGCCGCGCGGTGCCCGCAAGCGCTCGGCTGACCCCAAAGCGCTGGGTCTGGGCCATTGCATCGACTGCACCTTGTGTGTGCAGGTGTGCCCCACCGGCATCGACATCCGCAACGGCTTGCAGTACGAGTGCATCGGCTGCGGTGCCTGTGCCGATGTGTGCGACGAGGTGATGGAGAAGATGGGCTATCCCAAGGGCCTGGTCAAGTACTCCACGCAAAACGGCATGGCCAACGGCTGGACGCGCGCGCAGATGATTCGGCGCGCGTTCCGCCCGCGGGTGCTCGTGTACTCGGCGATTTTGCTGACGATCGTGGCCGCGCTGGGCGTGAGCCTGTGGCTGCGCGTGCCGCTCAAGGTCGATGTGATCCGCGACCGTGGCGCGCTGGCGCGCATGGTCGAGATGGGGCGCATCGAAAACGTCTACCGGGTGCAGTTCATGAACGCGTCCGAAAGCGAGCGCGTGCTCGAGGTCTCGGTCGAGGGCGTACCCGGCATCGCGCTGGCGTCGGAGCCGACGGTGGACCTGCGGCCCACCGAAGTGCGTTCGGTGCCGGTGCGGGTGCAGGTGCCACCGGGCCTCGAGCCGGGTTCGCACCCGATCGTGATGCGCTTCCGAACCCCGGACGGTGCGATCGATGTGCGGGAGAAAACCACGTTCGTCGTGCCCCGCTGATCGAGCCGGCGTGCGGCGGCCTCCGGGTTCTCCCGAAGCCGCACGCCCCCATGCTTTGCCTACACTATGCCATCCATGACCGCTGTACCCCCCCCTCCATCCACCAACGTTCGTCCGTGGTACCGGGAGCCATTCGTGTGGATGGTGATCGGGGGACCGTTGGTGGTGGTCATCGCGTCCATCGTGACGGTGACGATCGCCGTGCGCAATGCCGATACCGTGTTGCCGCGCGAGGCGGCGCCGGCGCGGCCCGCGGTGGCTGACCCCGATCGCTTGACGCCGCAGGAGCGCTTGCAGGCGGAAAAAGCGGTCTTGCCGGCTGGACAGGCGCGCAACCACGTCGTCTCGCCGACGTTGCCCAAACAGGACTGAGCCCCCACCGGGGCCATACGAGGAGACTGACATGCTGGCCCAACGTGTGATGTGGATCGCCTGGCCCGCCTTTTTGATGGCGGCGGTGATCGAAATGGTGGTCTTTGCCTTCGTCGATCCCAACGAGCTGCATTGGGCCGGTGAGTCGTTGGGCTGGCCCCGGCAGGCGATTTACACGTTGGCCTTCTTCGTATTCTGGGCGTTGACGGCCGCGTCGGGTGCGCTGACCACCCTGTTGTCGATGTCGCCGTGGGAGGTCAACCGTTGCCCGGTGCCGCCCGATCAGCGCCCGGCCGATTGCGTGCGCAACGCGCCGGGCGCGACCGCGGCGTCGGTGAACGGCGACGGCAACCGCTGCAGTGGCTGCGCGTAAGGTCGCGGCCCAAGCACGTCGTCAACAACGCCCTCCGGGTGCGCCGACGAACGGCGCCGTGCGTGTGGCGCGTCAGTCGTCGTGCGCCGGGTTGTGGTTGACGATGGCCTCCAGCGCCGCGGGGTCGAGGATGCGCACATAGCGCTGTTTGACCTCGATGATGCCCTCGTCCTGAAAGCGCGAGAAGGTGCGGCTGACGGTCTCGAGCTTCATGCCGAGGTAGCTGCCAATCTCCTCGCGCGTCATGCGCAGCACCATTTCGGACTTGGAAAAGCCGCGCGCGTGCAGGCGTTGCACCAGGTTGAGCAAAAACGCGGCCAAACGCTCCTCGGCGCGCATGCTGCCCAGCAGCAACATGACACCCTGGTCGCGCACGATTTCCCGGCTCATGATGCGGTGCACGTGGTGCTGCAGCGTGCTGAACGCGCGCGAGAGCTGCTCGAGCTTGTCGAAGGGCAACACGCACACCTCGGCGTCTTCCAGTGCGATGGCCGAGCACGCGTGCTTGTCCTGTACGATGCCATCGAGCCCGAGGATTTCGCCCGCCATCTGAAAGCCCGTGACCTGGTCGCGTCCATCCGCGGTGGTGACGCTGGTTTTGAAAAACCCCGAGCGCACGGCGTAGAGCGCGGTAAAGGGATCACCCGCCGAAAACAGCGTGCCGCCGCGGCGCACGCGGCGCCGCGTGGCGATGAGGTTGTCCAGCTGCTCCAACTCCTCGGGCGCGAGACCCATGGGGATGCAGAGCTCGCGCAGGTTGCAACTCGAGCAGGCGACTTTGATGCGGTGCAAATCCATAGGACGTCTGGCCGGGGCGGGTGTCGGCAGGGCGTGGCCCCTGAAGCGACCGATCATAACAACCGATTGCCGCGCGTGCGCCGGCATAACCCCGATGGGCGTTGGAGGGCTGGCGCGCAGGTCGTTTGACTCACGTCAAGAGGGGGGGCGCCGCCTTGGGGCAAAGTTGGGCACCCATGGAGGCTTGGCCTGTGAAGCACGTGATCGATGAAGCCCTGCTGCGCCGGTTCGACATCCCCGGACCGCGCTACACGTCCTATCCGACGGCGGACCGCTTCGTCGAAGCGTTTACCGAGCGCGACTACATCCAGGCGCTGCAGCAGCGCCGCGCCGGTTCGTTGGCGTTGCCGCTGTCGGTGTATGTGCACGTCCCGTTTTGCGAGTCGCTGTGCTACTACTGCGCCTGCAACAAGGTGATCACCAAGCACCACAGCAAGGCCGCGGAGTATTTGCGCTACCTCTCGCGCGAGCTCGAATTGCAGACCGAGCATTGCGGGCGCGGACACCGCGTCAGCCAACTGCATTTGGGGGGTGGCACGCCCACGTTTTTGCGCGATGACGAGCTGGCCGACCTGATGGCGATGATCCGGCGCCATTTTGAGCTGGTGCCGGGCGGCGAGTACTCGATCGAAGTCGATCCGCGCACGGTGACGGCCGAGCGCTTGGCGCATTTGCACCGGCTGGGCTTCAACCGCCTGAGTTTTGGGGTGCAGGATTTCGACCCCACGGTGCAAAAAGCCGTGCACCGCATCCAGCCGGCCGAGCAGGTGTTTGCGCTCGTGGCCGAGGCGCGGGCGCTGGGGTTCGAGTCCATCAACGTCGATCTGATTTACGGCCTGCCACAGCAGACGCCGGAGTCCTTTCAGCACACGCTCGAGCAGGTGCAACGGCTGCGACCCGACCGCATCGCGCTCTACGCCTACGCACACCTGCCGGCGCGTTTCAAGCCGCAGCGGCGCATCGTCGTGGCCGAACTGCCGAGCCCAGCCGACAAACTGGCCATGCTGTCGCTGTCGCTGGACCACCTGAGTGCCGCGGGCTACGTGTACGTGGGCATGGACCATTTTGCGCTGCCCAACGACGCGCTGGCGGTGGCCAAGCGGCAGGGGCGGTTGCACCGCAACTTCCAGGGCTACAGCACCCAGCCGGATTGCGATTTGATCGCGCTGGGCGTGTCGGCCATCGGCCGCATTGGCGCCACCTACAGCCAAAACGCCAAGACGCTGGAAGAGTACTACGACGCCCTTGACCAGGGGCGGTTGCCCATCGTGCGTGGGTTGGCCTTGACGCGCGACGATGTGCTGCGGCGCAGCGTGATCATGGCCATCATGTGCCAGGGGCTGGTGGACTTCGAATCCATCAACCTGGCGCATTTGGTGGACTTCCGCAGCTACTTTGCGCGCGAGCTGGAGCAGCTGCGCGCGCTCGAGGCCGACGGGCTGGTGCGGGTGGACGACAGCCACATCGAGGTGACACCGACCGGGTGGTACCTGGTGCGCGCGATCGCCATGGTCTTCGATCGCTACCTGCAGGTCGATCAGGACCGGGCGCGCTTTTCCAAGATCATTTGACCCCGGTCCGGCGTGCCGTGCGCGCGGCTGGTATCATGGCGCCATGCTTGCTTCGATGACGCTGTCGGCCCTGGTGATGGGGCTGGTCGGTGGCCCGCACTGCGTGGCCATGTGCGGGGCGGCCTGCGCGGGCATTGCGCGGGCCGCCGCGCCGCACACGCGGCGGGCGCTGTGGACGTGGCAGCTCAGCCGTCTGGTGGGGTATGCCGTGCTGGGCGCCCTGGCGGGGGGGACGGTGCAGGGCATGGGGTGGCTCGGCCAGCAGACGGCCGTGTTGCGCCCGGTGTGGACCATGATGCACGTGGCGGCGTTGCTGCTGGGGCTGGTGCTGCTGTGGCAGGCGCGTCAGCCGGCGTTTTTGGACGGCTGGGCGCAGGCCGTGTGGCGGCGCGCGCGTCCGGTGATGGGGCGGCTGGGGGTGCGCGCGCCCGTGGTGCTGGGCCTGGGCTGGGCCTTGATGCCGTGTGGCTTGCTGTACTCGGCCCTGCTGGTGGCGTCGCTGTCGGCGTCGGCGCTGGACGGCGCCGTGATCATGGCCGCTTTTGCGCTGGGCACGATGGTGGCACTGGCGGCGGGGCCGTGGTTGTTGCTGCGCTTGGGGGAATGGCGCTCGGGCGGCTGGGGCATCCGCCTGGCCGGCTTGGCGCTGGCCGCGACGTCGGGCTGGGCGCTCTGGATGGGGATCACCCAGCCGACGGGTCTGTGGTGCGCGTGACCGAGCGCACGGGCATCGTGGCCACCACCAGGCCGAGCAGGGCCAGCGCAAAGGCGAGCCATTGCGGGCCGCTCAGGCGCTCGCCCATGACCAGCACGCCGATGGCGGTGGCGCTGACCGGCAGCATCACCGTAAACACGCCGGCGCGTGCGGCCGACACGTGCCGCAGGCCCGTCATCCACAGCCACACGGTCCACACGCTGGCCGCCAAGCCGTAGAACACCAACAGCGCCCACAGCGGCGCGGTCATGGCGCCCCAGTCGTACCGCCACGCGGCCCAGACACCCAGTGGGGTCATGAGTGCCAAGCCCCACAGGTTGATGAGCGCGGCGATGCGCTTGGGGCCCACGTCGCCGGTGAGCCGTTTGCCGATGACGACATAGGCCGCTTCGCAGCCGACGGCGGCCAGCACCAGGGCGTTGCCCCACAGGGACAGCGGCAGGCCGAGCCAGGTGCCCGCGGCGGCGGTGGGCATGCTGCCGGCGGGATCCTTGCCCAGCGAAAACAGCCCAATGCCCGTAGCGGCCAGTGCGATGGCGGCGAGCGAACGCCCATCGAGCCGCTCGCGCAAAAAAAGGGCGGACTGCAGCGCCACCACGGCCGGGATCGCGGCCATGATGACCCCGGCGGCGCTGGCCGTGGTGAGGCTGACGCCGTAGAGCATGCAAATGGAAAACAGGAAATTGCCCAGCAGCCCCTGCAGGAACAGCAGCGCGTGCGTGCGGCGCGACAGCGGCACGGCCTGCGGCGGGCGGCGCACCCAGTGCGCCATGGCCGCAGCGCCGATCAGGTAGCGCAGCCAGGCCAGCAGAAAGACCGGCATGGCCGCTACCAGCGGCTTGGACAGCGCCACGTAGCTGCCCACCAGCGCCATGCTCGCGGCCAGGGCGCCGTAGGCACGCCAAGGGGGTCTGGGCGCGGTCATCGAGGGTCGGGCGTCAAAATGGTGGGCCGTGCCTCGGGCAAGGTGTAGGGGTAGTCGCGGCTGTAGTGCAGGCCGCGGCTTTCCTTGCGCGACTGTGCCGAGCGCACGATCAAATCCGCCACCTGCACCAGGTTGCGCAGCTCCAGCAGATCGCGGCTGACATGAAAGCGGGCGTAGAACTCCTGGATTTCGCCTTTGAGCAAGGCGATGCGGTGCGCTGCGCGTTCCAGCCGCTTGTCGGTGCGCACGATGCCGACATAGTCCCACATGAAGCGGCGCAGCTCATCCCAATTGTGGGAGATGACGACCTGTTCGTCCGCGTCGATCACGCGGCTGTCGTCCCACGGGCGGATGGCCGCCGGCGCCGGTGCCGCCTGGCCCACCATGTCGCGCACCGCGGCGCGGGCAAACACCATGCACTCCAGCAACGAGTTGCTGGCCAGCCGGTTGGCGCCGTGCAGGCCGGTGTAGCTGGCTTCGCCCACGCAGTACAAGCCGGGCAGGTCGGTGCGGGCGCGCAAATCGGTCACCACGCCGCCGCAGGTGTAGTGTGCCGCGGGCACGACCGGGATGGGCTCGCGCGTGATGTCGATGCCCAGCTCCGCGCAGCGCTTGAGGATGTTGGGAAAGTGCTCGTGCAGGAAGGCTGGGGGCTGGTGCGAAATGTCCAGGTACACGCACGGGATGCCGTGCTTTTTCATTTCGAAGTCGATCGCACGCGCCACGATGTCGCGTGGGGCCAGCTCCGCACGTGGGTCGTGGTCCGGCATGAAGCGGTGGCTGCCCAGGTGCGGCGGCAGCTTGAGGATGCCGCCTTCACCGCGCACGGCCTCGCTGATGAGAAAACTCTTGGCCTTGGGGTGGTACAGGCAGGTGGGGTGGAACTGGATGAACTCCATGTTGGCCACCCGGCAGCCCGCGCGCCAGGCCGCGGCGATGCCGTCGCCGGTGGCGGTGTCGGGGTTGGAGGTGTAGAGGTACACCTTGCCCGCACCGCCGGTGCACAGCACGGTGTGCGCGGCGGCAAACACCTCGACTTGGTCGCTGGCTTCATCGAGCACGTACGCCCCCAGCACACGGCGCGGCAGCGCGCGCTGCACCGCGTGGCGGTCGCTCAGCACCAGGTCCACCAGCGCGTGGGTTTCGAAGACGTCGATGTTGGGTGCCGCGCGCACGCGCGCGATCAGGGTCTGCTGCACGGCGGCGCCGGTGGCGTCGGCGGCGTGCACGATGCGGCGGTGGCTGTGCCCGCCTTCGCGCGTGAGGTGCAGGCCGTCGCCCTCGACGGTGAAGGGGGTGCCCAGTTCGCGCAACCAGGCAATCGCTTCCGGGGCGTGCTCGACGGTGAAGCGCGTTGCCTCGGGGTCGCACAGGCCGGCGCCGGCGACCATGGTGTCGTCGATGTGCTGCTCGAAGCTGTCGTCGTCGGCCAGCACCGCCGCGATGCCCCCCTGCGCCCAGCCGCTGGAGCCATCGGTGATCGAGCGTTTGGTGACGATGGCCACCCGCCAGTGCGTGGGCAACAACAGCGCCGTGCTCAGACCAGCGAGGCCACTGCCGATGATGAGGGCGTCGTAGACGCGGGGGGCGGGAGCGCTGGGGGAAGGGGTTGCAGTCATGGCAAGGTTGGGGTCGCGGTGCGGGCCTGTCAGGATGGCGTGTACGCAAGGCGCACGTAAATCGGGGCGTAGGCCTCGGCTTGGGTGAGCTCGATCAAGTGTTCCTTGGCCAATTCGAGCACGGCAATGAAGGTCACGACGGCCACGGCCACACCGCGCGCCGGGTCGAACAGCTCCCCAAACTCGACGAAGCGCCGCCCCTGCAGGGCGCGCAGCACCCCGCTCATGGACTCGCGCACCGACAGCGCTTCGCGCGTGATGGTGTGCCGCTGCACCAGGCGGGCACGACGCAGGATGTCGTGCCAGGCGGCGCGCAGGTCGTCCACGCACACATCAGGCCAGCGCGGGCTGAGCGACTGCTCGATGTGCACCTGCGCACGCCAGAAGTCGCGCCCCTGCTGCGGCAGCGCGTCGAGCTGCTGGGCGGCGAGCTTGATGCGCTCGTATTCGAGCAGCCGGCGCACCAGCTCGGCGCGCGGGTCCGGCGCCTCACCGCCGTCGGGCGCTGGCTTGGGCGGCAGCAGCATGCGCGATTTGATCTCGATGAGCATGGCCGCCATCAGCAGGTACTCGGCGGCGAGCTCCAGGTTGCGCGCGCGCACCTGCTCCACGTAGCCCAGGTACTGCCGGGTAACCTCGGCCATGGGGATGTCGAGGATGTTGAAGTTTTGCCGCCGGATCAGGTAGAGCAGCAGGTCCAGCGGTCCCTCGAACGCCTCCAGAAAGACCTCGAGGGCGTCGGGCGGGATGTAGAGGTCCTGCGGCAGCGCAAACAGCGGCTCGCCGTACAGGCGTGCAATGGCGACCTGATCGACGACCTCAGGTGTGGCAGGCGTCGCCGGGGCTGGGGGCAGCTCGGCCGCGGGGCCGCTCACTTCAGCGACGGCTCGGTCTGGTAGACGTAGGGCTTTTGCGGCACACGCGCGCGCTGCGCCTGCTGCCAGAACTCGCGGTCGAGCGGCCGGTCCCACAGCAGGGCGCGGCCGGCGCGCTGTTGGGCCTCCAGCTCGGGCTTGCTGCGTTTGAGCGACTCGATGAACTGGGTGGCGTCGGAGACGTAATCGGGCAGGCCAAGCGGGTTCATGGAGGTGGACTCTGGCTGGGAAAAGCCCCCATTTTAGGCGTCCTCGGGCAGTTAGGCGTCCTCGGGCAGCGCCGACCAGGCGTGCACGCGCGCCAGGAAGCCGCTGCGCCGCATCAGCGACAACGGCTGCTCGTGCAGGTGGTCGATCACCAGCCGTCCGCCGCGCCGCTCGAGGGTGTCGAGCAAGCCGGACAGCGCATCCAGCCCCGTCGTGTCGAGCAGCAGCAGGTGGCGCGCGTCCAGGCGCAGGGTGACCCCCTGCGGGGCGGCCTCGACCGCCTCCAGCAGCGGGTCGAGCTTGGTGACCGCGCCAAAAAACAGCGAACCGTACAGCCGCGCCTGCCGTTCACCGTCGCGGGTGGGGGGCAGGAGTTCGGCGCGAAACAGGCTGCTTTGCCGGCGCACGAACAACACCACCGCCAGCACCAGCCCCAGCTCCACCGCCACGGTGAGGTCGAAGATCACCGTCACGGCAAAGGTGCTCAGCAGCATGAGCCGGTAGTGCATGCTGAACTGGCGCAGGCGCGCAAACTCGCGCCACTCGCCCATGTTCCAGGCCACGAACAGCAGGATGCCGGCCAGCACCGCCAGCGGCACGTGGCGCGCCAGCGGGGCGGCCAACAACACGATGGCGGCCAGCGTGAGGGCGTGCACCATGCCCGCCACGCCGCTGGTGGCGCCACTGCGGATGTTGGTGACCGTGCGCGCGATGGTGCCGGTGGCGGGCATGCCACCGATGAAGGGCACGAGGGCGTTGGCGATGCCTTGCGCCATCAGCTCCTGGTTGGGGTCGTGTTTGCGCCCGTCGTGCAGCTGGTCGGCCACGCGTGCGCACAACAGCGACTCGATGGCGCCCAGCAGCGCGATGGTGAGCGTGGGCATGACCAGCTGGCGCACGGTTTGCCAGCTCACTTCGGGCCATGCCAGCGGGGGTAGGCTTGGTGGGATTTCGCCAAAGCGGCTGCCGATGGTTTCCACCGGCCAATCGAGCGCCCAGGCCAGCCACGACAGCGTGATCAGCGCGACCACCGGGGCTGGCAGACGCGAGGTGGCGCGCAGCGCGCTGGCCCCCTCCAGGGCGGCCAGTCGGCGCCGGAAGGCCGAGTCAACCGCCCACAGCCGGGGCCAGATGAACAGCCCCAGCACGCACAGGCCGGCCAGCGCCACCGCGTACGGGTTGACGCTGGACAGCGCGCCGGCCACGGTGTGAACGATGCCGACAAAGTCGGCCGGCATGCGCTGCACCTGCAGCCCCAGGGCGTCGCGCAACTGGGACAAGGCGATCAGCACCGCGATGCCGTTGGTAAAGCCGATGACGATGCTGACCGGCACGTAGCGCACCAGCACGCCCAGCCGCAACAAGCCCATCACAAACAAGAGGACCCCCGCGCACAGGGTGGACACCAACAGGCCACCGACACCGTGACGCTCGGCGATCCCGTAGACGATGACGATGAAGGCGCCGGCGGGCCCGCCGATCTGCACCGAGGTGCCGCCCAGCGCGGCGATGATGAAGCCGGCGACGATCGCGGTCCACAGACCAGCCTGCGGGGGCAGGCCGCTGGCGATGGCAAACGCCATGGCCAACGGCAGCGCCACGACGCCGACGGTGATGCCGGCGCCGATGTCCTTGAGCAACCGCTCAAGCGGGTAGTGACGAAGATCGTCCAGCAAACGCGGACGAAACCGGTGCAACGAAACGGGCAATGCCATGAAAACCTCCGGAACCGTGATGGGCGACACAGCGGGGCAGGGCAGCCCGCTTCGGAGGTCCGCAGTGGTGGCGCCGCATCATGAAGCGGCGCCGGGGGGTGAGGGTGTGCACGCGGATCATGGCCAAAGGCGCGAACAAGCGCCAAATCATACGCCCCCGCGCACGCAGCGCGCGATCAGCGTATGCGCATGCCCGGCTGCGCGCCCGCATCGGGGGCGAGCACGAACAGGCCCGGGTGCGCCTGGTCATCGGCGTGGCTTGCGGCCAGCACCATGCCCTCGCTGACGCCGAACTTCATCTTGCGCGGGGCCAAATTCGCCACCAGCACCGTGAGCTTGCCCACCAGATCCTCGGGCCGGTAGGCCGCGGCAATGCCCGAAAACACCGTGCGCGGCCGCCCCTCGCCGACGTCCAGCGTCAGGCGCAGCAGCTTGGTCGAGCCCTCGACGCGCTGGCAGTCCACGATGCGCGCCACCCGCAGATCGACCCTGGCAAAGTCGTCGATGGTGATGGTCGGGGCGATCGCTTCCCCGCCCGGCAGCGCGGTGGTGGCGGCGGCCGGGGCGGGCGCGGCGGCCGGCGGTTCGAACAGTGCCTCGAGCCGCTTGGGGTCCACGCGCTGCATCAGGTGCTCGTAGGGTGCGATGGCGTGGCCTTCGCCCAGTGGCTGGGCGGCATTGACGAAGTCCAGCGGCGCGCAGCGCAAAAAGGCTTCGACCCGCTCGGCGGTCGCCGGCAGCACCGGCTTGAGCATGGCGGTCAGCACCCGAAACGCTTCGATGCAGGTGGTGCAGACGTCGTGCAGGCGGCCGGCCAGCGCCGGGTCTTTGGCCAGCTCCCACGGTTTGTTCTGGTCCACGTAGGCGTTGACGCGGTCGGCCAGGGCCATGATCTCGCGCACCGCCTTGCCGTACTCGCGTTCGGCCCACAGCTCGGCCACCGCCGGCAGCGCCATCTGCAGGCCATCCAGCAGCGCCTCGCCGTCGGGCGAGATGGCGCCCAGCCGCCCCTCGAAGCGCTTGGTGATGAAGCCGGCCGCGCGCGAGGCGATGTTGACGTATTTGCCGATCAGGTCGCTGTTGACGCGGGCGACGAAGTCCTCGGGGTTGAAGTCCACGTCTTCCACGCGCGGGTTGAGCTTGGCCGCCAAGTAGTAGCGCAGCCACTCCGGGTTGAGGCCCAGCTCGAGAAAGCGCAACGGATCGATGCCGGTGCCGCGGCTTTTGCTCATCTTTTCGCCGCTGACCGTGATGAAGCCGTGCACGAACACGTGGGTGGGCGTTTTGCGGCCGGAAAAGTGCAGCATTGCCGGCCAGAACAGGGTGTGGAAATAGGTGATGTCCTTGCCGATGAAGTGGATTTGCTCCACCGCCGGGTCGGCGATGAATTCGGCGTAGCTTTGCGCCGTGCGCGACGGCGCGTGCCAGTGGTTGGCGGCCTGGCCTTTGTCGAAGTGGTTTTTGAGGCTGGCCAGGTAACCAATGGGCGCGTCCAGCCATACGTAGAAGTACTTGCCGGGGGCGTCCGGGATTTCGATGCCGAAGTAGGGGGCGTCGCGGCTGATGTCCCAGTCGCCAAGACCGACACGGCCGTTGTCGTCCTGCGTGAACCATTCGCGGATTTTGTTGACCACCTCGGGCTGCAGCCGCCCGGGGGTGCTGGTCCACTCCTGCAGGAACTGCACGCAGCGCGGGTGGGAGAGTTTGAAGAAGTAATGCTCGGACTGCCGCAGCTCGGGGGTGGCACCGGACAGCGCCGAGTAGGGCTGGCGCAGCTCGGTGGGGGTGTAGACCGCACCGCAGGCCTCGCACGCGTCGCCGTACTGATCCGGCGCCCCGCAGCGCGGGCATTGGCCCTTGATGTAGCGGTCGGGCAGGAACATGCCCTTGACCGGGTCGTAAAACTGCTCGATGGTGCGCGTCTCGATCAGGCCGGCGGCTTTGAGCGCGCGGTAGATCTCCTGCGCGAGCTGGTGGTTCTCCGGCGCGTCGGTGCTGTGCCAGTTGTCAAAGCGGATGTGAAACCCGTCGAGGTAGGCCTGGCGTCCGGCGGCGATGTCGGCGACGAACTGTTGCGGCGTCTTGCCGGCCTTTTCGGCGGCGATCATGATCGGTGCGCCATGGGCGTCATCGGCGCCGACGAAGTGCACCTCGTGCCCGAGCAGCCGCTGCGTGCGCACCCACACATCGGCCTGGATGTACTCCATGATGTGGCCGATGTGAAACTGGCCGTTGGCGTAGGGCAGGGCGGTGGTGACGAAGAGGCGGCGCTGGGGCATGGGAGCAATCCTGTGTCGGCCGCTGCCGCGGCCGCGCGGGGCCGCGCAAAGCGGCGGGCAAGCCCGGGATTTTAATGAGGGCACTGCGTCGGCGCAGCGCCGCCGGTGTCCGGCAAGCGGCTAGACTTGCGCTCCAGCGTGCATCACCCGACAAAACACCACCCGGAGACCCGTTCATGAGCGTTGACTCACAAGCGCTGCTGCAGGCGCTACAAACCGTCGTCGATCCCAACACCGGCAAAGACTTCGTCTCCACCAAGGCGCTGAAAAATCTGCAGATTTCGGGCGGTGACGTGTCGTTCGACGTCGAGCTGGGCTACCCGGCGCGCAGCCAGCATGCCGAGTTGCGCCGCGCCCTCATGGCCGCGGCCAAGGCGGTGCCCGGCGTGGCCAACGTGTCGGTGCAGATCGGCACGCGCATCCTGGCGCACGCGGTGCAGCGCGGCGTGCAACTGCTGCCGCAGGTCAAGAACATCATCGCCGTTGCTTCGGGCAAAGGCGGGGTGGGCAAAAGCACGACCACGGTCAACCTGGCGCTGGCGCTGGCGGCCGAGGGCGCGCGCGTCGGCATCCTGGACGCCGACATCTACGGCCCCAGCCAGCCGATGATGATGGGCATCGAGGGTCGGCCGGAAAGCCTGGACGGCAAGACCATGGAGCCGCTGGAAAACTACGGCCTGCAGGTCATGTCCATCGGCTTTTTGGTGGACAAGGACGAGGCCATGATCTGGCGCGGACCCATGGCCACGCAGGCGCTGGAGCAGCTGTTGCGCCAGACCAACTGGCGCGAGCTCGACTACCTGCTGGTGGACATGCCGCCGGGCACCGGGGACATTCAGCTCACGCTGTCGCAGCGCGTGCCGCTGACCGGCGCCGTCATCGTGACCACGCCACAGGACATTGCGCTGCTGGACGCGCGCAAGGGCATCACGATGTTCCAGAAAGTGGGCGTGCCGATTCTGGGCATCGTGGAGAACATGGCGGTGCACGTGTGCCCGCAGTGCGGTCATGTCGAGCACATCTTTGGCGCCGACGGGGGCAAACACATGGCGGCCGAGCTGGGCGTGGCCTACCTGGGTGCGTTGCCGCTCAACCGCCAGATCCGCGAGCAGGCCGATGCCGGCCGCCCCACCGTGGTGGCCGACCCCGAGGGGGAGGTGGCGGGGCTGTACAAGGCGGTGGCGCGCCAGGTCGCGGTGACCGTGGCGGCCAAGGCCAAGGATTACTCCAGCAAGTTCCCGACCATCAAGATCAGCAAGGACACCTGAGTCGGTGTCCGCGCGCCTGGCGCAGGCCTTCAGGCGGCTTGGGCTTGAGCCGCCTCGCGCTCCCGCAGCCGAAAGCGCTGGATCTTGCCGGTGGCCGTCTTGGGCAGCTCGTCCACGAACTCGATCGCGCGCGGGTATTTGTAGGGAGCCAGGTGCTGCTTGCAGTGGGCCTGGATCTCTTCCGCGCTGGCGTGTGCGCCGGGCCGCAGGACGATGAAAGCCTTGGTTTTGGTCAGGCCGTCGGCGTCGGTGATGCCGATGACGGCGGCTTCGACCACCGCGGGGTGCCGCACCAGGGTGGCCTCGACCTCGAACGGCGAGACGTAGATGCCGCTGACCTTGAGCATGTCGTCGTTGCGGCCGGCGTACACGTAGCGTCCGTCGGCGGTGCGGGTGTATTTGTCGCCGGTGCGTGTCCAGGTGCCCTGGAAGGTTTGCTGCGAGCGTTCGCGGTCGTTCCAGTACAGCAGGGCCGCGCTGGGGCCGCGCACGTACAGGTCGCCGATGTCGATCGAACCGTCGGGGTTGGCTGGCAGCGGCTGGCCGTCGTCGCCGCGGATGTGCAGCTCGTAGCCGGGCACCGGCGTGCCGCTGGTGCCATAGACCACGTCACCGGGCCGGTTGGAGCAGTAGATGTGCAGCATTTCGGTGGAGCCGATGCCGTCGATGATCTCGACCCCGAAGTGCGCGCTCCAGCGCTCGCCAATGTCGCGCGGCAGCGCTTCACCGGCCGAGGAGCACAGGCGCAGCGCCACCTCGGTACGCGCCGGCAGCGCGGGGTGCGCGAGCATGCCCGCGTAGCCCGTGGGGGCGCCGTAGAACACGGTGGGGCGGCGCCCGGCCAGCGTCAGCGTTGTGCCGGTCAGGCGCGCAAACACCGCCGGCGGGGTGGGGCGCTCGGCCATCAGCACCACGGTCGCGCCCACGCTGAGCGGAAAGCTCAGCGCGTTGCCCAGCCCGTAGGCAAAAAACAGCTTGGCGGCTGAAAACACCGTGTCCTGCGGCGTGAGGCCCAGCACGCCACGGCCGTAGAGCTCGGCCGTCCAATACGGGTTGGCGTGGGTGTGCACGGTCCCTTTGGGCCGGCCGGTGGAGCCGGACGAATACAGCCAAAACGCGGGTTCATCGGCGTGCGTGTCGGCCGCCTGCGCCGCCGGCGGGTGCGCGCCGATCCACGCCTCGAAGGTGTGGCACGCCACGCCCGCGGGCAGCGCGGCCGTGGCTTCGCCGTGCGCCACCACCACGGCGCGCACCTCGTGCGACTCGCCCTGCAGCGCGGCGGCCAGCGTGGGCGCCAGCGCGGCCGAGACCAGCGCCGCCTGGGCGCGCGCGTGCCGCAACTGGTAGCCGTAGTCGTCGGCGGTCAGCAGGGTGTTGACCGCCACCGGGACGACGCCGGCGTAGAGGCAGCCCAAAAACGCCACCACCCACTCGCGGCTGTCGTGCATCAACAGCAGCACGCGCTCCTCGCGCCGCAGATCCAGGGCGCGCAGCGCGGTGGCGCACCGGCGCACCTGGTCGTCGAGCGCGCCATAGGTCAGGGTGCCGTTGTCGTCGATGAGCGCCAGCTGCTGCGCATGGGCGGCGTTGCGGTTGAGCAGGTGGGCGGCGAAATTGAAGCGTTGCGGCGGGGCGCTCGGCAGGACGGCGGTCATGGACGGGTGTCTCCTCATCGGTTCCACGGGGATGCACCGGGCTGCTGTTCAGCGCCGGCGGATGCGGGTATAAATGCAGCATCGTGCGCATGGTCAAACATGCACGATACTGCATGTAAACGCCGGTGATGCGTATTCGGGTTTTCCCTTGGTGTGCCCGTGTGCGTGATCCCGTCTGCATTGGAGCGATCTTGAAAGCCTCTTCCACGGAAGAACCGTTGCGGCGCGATGGGGGTGCGCCGCCCGCCGATGTGCGTCCCGACCCCGTGCTGCAGCTGACGCTGCCCGTGCGCACCGAGCCCGAGCCCGACCCCGCGGGCGGCGAGCCGCG
This sequence comes from Tepidimonas thermarum, assembly GCF_007556705.1. Classification (GTDB taxonomy): domain Bacteria; phylum Pseudomonadota; class Gammaproteobacteria; order Burkholderiales; family Burkholderiaceae_C; genus Tepidimonas; species Tepidimonas thermarum. The sequence continues at coordinate 22,271 of NZ_VJOL01000014.1, forward strand.
CGTGCCTTTTTTGGTCGCCCTGGGGGAGCGGGTGCGCCTGTTGCGCTCGCGCCGCGGTATGACGCGCAAGGCCGTCGCCCTGGCGGCCGACGTGTCCGAGCGGCACCTGGCCAACCTGGAGTACGGCGCGGGCAATGCCTCCATCCTGGTGCTGGTGCAGGTGGCGCGCGCCTTGCAGTGCCCGCTGGCCGAGCTGTTGGGGGATGTGAGCACGTCGTCGCCCGAATGGCTGTTGATACGCGAGCTGCTGCAGGGGCGCGACGAAGCGGAGCTGCGGCGTGCGCGGCTCAAGCTCGGCGAGTTGTTTGGCGCCGGCGGCGGGGTGGACCGCGTGGGCCGGCAGGGGCGCATCGCCCTCATCGGGCTGCGCGGCGCGGGCAAATCCACGTTGGGGCGGCGCCTGGCGGATGCGCTGGGCTACCCGTTCGTGGAGCTCAGCCGCGAAATCGAGCAGTTCGCCGGCTGCAGCATCAGCGAGATCCACGCGCTCTACGGCGCGGTGGCGTATCGCCGTTACGAGCGTCGCGCGCTCGAGGAGGCGATCCAGATCTACCCCGAGGTGGTCATTGCCACGCCGGGTGGCTTGGTGTCGGACCCCACCAACTTCAACCTGCTGTTGCAGCACTGCACGACGGTGTGGCTCAAGGCCGATCCCGCGGACCACATGCGGCGCGTGGCGGCGCAGGGGGATTTGCGGCCCATGGCGGCCAGCGCCGAGGCGATGGAGGACCTCAAGCGCATTCTGGCGGGGCGCTCGGCCTTTTACGCCAAGGCGGATTTGACGATCGACACCAGCGCCCAGCCGCTGGAGGAGACCTTTGAGCGGCTGCGGCGCGAGGTTCTGAACTGGCTGCACGGCCAGGCCGACAGGGTGCCGGCGAACTAAGGGTTTTCACGGGGTTGCGTGCGGGCTGGCAGGGCTTGCTGCGTCCGCAAAAGTGCACTATGATGCACATCAAGGATGAACGATAGTTCATTGCAGGCGCCGATGACCTGCCCAACTGCCCGTGCATCCGAGCGCCCCACCCGTTGATTGCCCACCCGAGTCCGCCATGACGCTCAATCCGAACACCGATCCGGTCGTCGATTACCAGACCGACCCCAGCCACTACCGCCACGTGCGGTTGCAGGTGGATGGCCCCATCGCCACCCTTGCGCTCGACATCGACGAGGACGGCGGGTTGCGGCCAGGCTACAAGCTCAAGCTCAACAGTTACGACCTGGGTGTCGACATCGAGCTGCACGATGCGCTCAACCGCATCCGCTTCGAGCATCCGCAGGTGCGCACCGTCGTGGTCACCAGCCTGAAGGACCGGGTGTTTTGCTCCGGCGCCAACATCTTCATGCTGGGGCTGTCCAGCCACGCGTGGAAGGTGAACTTTTGCAAATTCACCAACGAAACGCGCAACGGCATGGAAGACTCCAGCCGCCACGAGGGGCTGAAGTTTTTGGCCGCGCTCAACGGCGCGTGCGCTGGCGGCGGCTACGAGCTGGCCCTGGCCTGCGACGACATCGTGCTGGTGGACGACCGTTCCAGCGCGGTGAGCCTGCCCGAAGTGCCGCTGCTGGGCGTGCTGCCCGGCACCGGCGGCCTGACGCGCGTGACCGACAAGCGCAAGGTGCGGCACGACCTGGCCGACATGTTTTGCACCAGCGTCGAGGGTGTGCGCGGCCAGCGCGCGCTCGACTGGCGGCTGGTGGACGCGCTGGCCAAGCCGGCGCAGTTTGCGCAGGTGGTGCGCGAGCGTGCCGAGCGCCTGGCGGCCAGCAGCGACCGCCCGGCGCAGGCGCGTGGCGTGCCCCTGCCGCCGCTGCAGCGCACCTTCTCGGACGACGGCGTGACGTACCGCCATGTGCAGGTGTCCCTGGACCGCGCGCGCCGCATCGCCACGCTGACGGTGCGCGCCCCGTCCGAGCCGCAGCCCACCGATCTTGCCGGCATCGAGGCCGCGGGGGCCGCGTGGTGGCCGCTTGAAATGGGGCGCGAGCTGGACGACGCCATCTTGCACCTGCGCACCAACGAGCCGGCCCTGGGCACCTGGGTGCTGCGCACCGAGGGCGACGCCGCCGCGGTGCTGGTCTGCGACGAAGCGCTGCAGGCCCACGCGCAGCATTGGTTCGTGCGCGCCACCACGGGTCTGTTGCGGCGCACACTGGCACGGCTGGATGTGTCCTCGCGCAGCCTGATCGCGCTCATCGAGCCGGGGTCGTGCTTTGCCGGCACCTTGGCGGAGCTGGCGCTGGCGGCCGATCGCAGCTACATGCTCGTGCTGCCCGATGAGCCGCAGCGCGCGCCGCGGTTGACGCTGCACGCGGCCAATTTTGGCCGCTACCCCATGGTCAGCGACCAAAGCCGCTTGCAGCGGCGCTTCTACGACGAGGCCGAGCCCCTGGCGGCCGCGCAGGCTGCGATCGGTCGTGCGCTCGACGGCGATGAGGCTGCGGCCCTGGGCCTGATCACGGCGGCGCTGGATGACATCGACTGGGGCGACGAGATTCGCCTGGTGCTGGAGGAACGCGCCGCGATGTCGCCCGATGCGCTCACCGGCCTGGAGGCCAACCTGCGCTTTGGCGGGCGCGAAACCATGGTCACGCGCATCTTTGGTCGCCTGTCGGCGTGGCAGAACTGGATCTTCCAGCGCCCCAACGCCGTGGGTGAGCACGGCGCGCTCAAGGTCTATGGCAAGGGGGACAAGGCGCAGTTCGATTGGCGCCGCGTCTGACCTGGCCACGTGCGTTGTGCGGTGGGTTTCCCGGTGGAGCCCGCCGCAACCGAATGATCGTCCACCGCATCTGTCCCGCAGGAGCCCACCATGTCCGCGATCAACTACAGCGAAAAAATCCCCAACAACGTCAACCTCGACGAAGACCGCACGCTGCGCCGCGCGCTCGAGCACTGGCAGCCCAACTACCTGCAGTGGTGGCAGGATATGGGCCCGGAAGGGTCGCACGACTACGAGGTCTATCTGCGCACGGCGGTCAGCGTCGATCCGCAGGGCTGGGCGCAGTTTGGCTACGTGCGCATGCCCGACTACCGTTGGGGCATCTTTCTCAACCCGCCGGAGCCGGGGCGCAAAATCCATTTCGGCGACCACCTGGGCGAAGACGCGTGGCAAGAGGTGCCCGGCGAGCACCGCGCCAACCTGCGCCGCATCATCGTCACGCAGGGTGACACCGAGCCGGCGTCGGTGGAGCAGCAGCGCCACCTGGGGCTGACCTGCCCCAGCCAGTACGACCTGCGCAACCTGTTCCAGGTCAACGTGGAAGAAGGCCGCCACCTGTGGGCGATGGTGTACCTGCTGCACAAATACTTCGGCCGCGACGGCCGTGAGGAAGCCGAGGCGCTGCTGGAGCGCCGCTCGGGCGACCAGGACAACCCGCGCATCCTGGGCGCCTTCAACGAGAAGACGCCCGACTGGTTGAGCTTTTACATGTTCACTTACTTCACCGACCGCGACGGCAAGTTCCAGCTGTGCGCACTGGCGGAAAGCGGCTTCGACCCGCTGGCGCGCACCACCAAGTTCATGCTCACCGAGGAAGCGCACCACATGTTCGTCGGCGAGTCGGGCGTGGGCCGCGTCATCCAGCGCACCTGCGAGGTGATGAACCAGCTCAAGACCGACGATCCCGACAAGGTGCGCGCCGCCGGCGTGATCGACCTGCCCACGATCCAGCGCTACCTCAACTTCCACTTCAGTGTCACGATCGACCTCTTTGGCGCCGATCAGTCGAGCAACGCCGCCACCTTCTACAGCTCGGGCCTCAAGGGCCGCTTCGAGGAAGGCAAGCGCACCGACGACCACCGGCTCAAAAACGACACCTACCGCGTGCTCGACGTGGTCGATGGCCGCCTGGTGGAAAAAGACGTGCCGATGCTCAACGCGCTCAACGAGGTGCTGCGCGACGACTACATCCGCGACTCGGTGGGCGGTGTCGAGCGCTGGAACCGCATCATCGAAAAGGCGGGTATCCCCTTCCGTCTGACGGTACCGCACAAGGCCTTCCACCGCCGCATCGGCACGCTCGCTGGCATCAAGGTCAGCCCCGACGGGCGCGTGGTCAGCGAGGCCGAGTGGAACGAGCGCGTGCGCGAGTGGCTGCCGACCGACGAAGACCGCGCCTTTGTCGCCAGCCTCATGGGTCGCGTCGTCGAGCCGGGCAAGTTCGCCAACTGGATCGCGCCGCCGGTCATGGGCATCAACCGCCAGCCGGTCAACTTCGAGTACGTGCGCTTCAACTGACATGGACGCGCCCGCCACCGTCGTGCAGCAGCACCTGATCGACCCCGAGATCTGCATCCGCTGCAACACCTGCGAAGCCACCTGCCCCATCGGCGCGATCACGCACGACAGCCGCAACTACGTGGTCGATGCCGACAAATGCAACGCCTGCATGGCGTGCGTGCCGCCGTGCCCGACCGGGGCCATCGACAACTGGCGCGTCGTGCCGCGCGCGCGGGTCTACACGCTGGATGAGCAGTTCGGCTGGGACGAGCTGCCACCGCCGCTGAGCGACGAGGCCCTGTCCGCGCTGGGCGCGGACGCGGGTGTGACCGCACCGGCGGCGACCACTGCGCAGGCATCGGTTGCCTCCACGGCGGTCGAGCCCGAACCGGCGGTGCTGACCGCGGCGACGGTGGGGGCCACGGTGCCGCCCTGGTCGGCGGCCCACCCGTACCTCAACCTGTACGGGCCGCGCGCGCCGCGCAAGTCAGTGCGCGCCACCTGCGTGGGTAACCTGCGCGTGACCGAGGTCGGTTCGGACTACGACACCCACCACATCGTGCTGGATTTTGGCGACATACCCTTTCCGGTGCTGGAAGGCCAGTCGATCGGCATCATCCCGCCGGGCACCGATGCGCAGGGTCGCCCGCACCACCCGCGCCAGTACTCGGTGGCCAGCCCCCGCAACGGCGAGCGGCCGGGCCACAACAACCTGTCGCTGACGGTCAAGCGGGTGCTCGCGGACCACCAGGGCCGACCGGTGCGGGGGGTAGCCTCCAATTACCTGTGCGACCTTCAGGTGGGCGATACGGTGGAGGTGATCGGGCCGTTTGGCAGCAGCTTTTTGATGCCCAACCACCCGCGCAGCCACATCGTCATGATCTGCACCGGCACCGGCAGCGCGCCGATGCGCGCCATGACCGAGTGGCGCCGCCGACTGCGCGCCAGTGGCAAGTTCGAAAGCGGCAAGCTGCTGTTGTTCTTTGGCGCGCGCACGCCGCAGGAGCTGCCGTATTTCGGCCCCTTGCAAAAGCTGCCGCGCGATTTCATCGACATCCACTTCGCGTTCAGCCGGGTGCCCGGGCAGCCCAAGCGCTACGTGCAGGACGCGCTGCGCGACGCGGCCGCCGCACTCGTGCCGTTGCTGCAAGACCCCAACGCCTACTTTTACGTCTGCGGTCTGCGTGCCATGGAGGAGGGCGTGCTGCTGGCGCTGCGCGACATCGCCACCGGCGCCGGGCTGGATTGGCAGGCGCTGGTCGAGGACTGGCGCACCCACGGCCGGCTGCATCTGGAAACCTATTGACCTCGGCGGGTGCGGCGTACGCATCGCAAACCCCGCCCCCGGGTTGCGGTCATGGTCTGCGCCACCGCTTTGGTCGCCTGGGTTTTGCCGTACAGTAGGCGGCGTGCAAAACGTCGAACCCACGCCCCACGCACCGAGTGCGTTCAACGGTTCCCGGCCGAGCCTGGTGGCCGGGGTGGTCATGCGGCGCGAGCCGGTGGACGGGCCCATGGCGCGCTGGCAGCCGTGGCGCTGGGTGCTGGCCGACGTCGAGGTCTTGCGCGCGCCCGATGGCACGCAGCGCGCCGACTGGCCGGCGGAGCCGGGGGCGGCGCTGCCGCTGGAAGCCGCTGGGGCAAGCGTCGACCCGCGCGCGCGCCACTGGGGGTTTGGGGGCTTTGTCGTGACCCTGCATCCGGAGGACGCCGAAGGGCTCTACCTCAACATCACGTCACCACAGCCCTGCTTTTGGGTGATGTGGCGCGAGGCCGAAGACGGTGACGCCCTGCCGGCGCCGCAGATCGTGACCCTGAGCTACCACGACGCCGGGCGTTGGTTGGACGTGCAGGAGCGGGTGGACCAAGTGCCGGCGCCGGCCGACGTGGTGCAGTGGGTGGCGGACTTCGTGGCACAACACTACCGGCCGCAACCCAAGCGCCGGGCGCGGCCGGCGAGTTTTCAGCCCCTGACCGACCGCTTTGGCAACCCGGTGCGCATCAGCACCGGTGAGGCGCGCCGGCCACGGGAGGGATGAGCGCCATGGCGGACGACGGGTTTCTGAGCCGCTGGTCGCGGCGCAAAGCCCTGGCACGCAGCGGCGCTGCGCTGCCGCCCGAACCCCCGCTGCCCAGCGCCCACGATCGGCAGCCGTTGGCGCCGTCCGCGGCGGCGGAGCCTGCGGACGCGCCGCCATCGGACGGTCGCCCGGCAGCGGTGCGCACCGCGGCAGACAGCGCCGCAGCAGGGGGCGGCAACGGCGCGCCTGGCGCGACACCGCCGCCACCGCCCGCCGAACCGGTGCCACCGCCCGCGCCGACGCTCGAGGACGTGCAGCGGCTCACGCCGGAGGCGGACTTTCGCCCCTTCGTGCGGCCCGAGGTGGCGCCCGAGGTGCGCAATGCGGCGCTGCGCAAGCTGTTCGCCGACCCGCACTTCAACCAGATGGACGGGCTGGACGTCTACATCGACGACTACAGCCGTCCCGATCCCCTGCCGCTGACCATGGCGCGCCAGATGGTGGCGGCGCAGTTCGTCCGTTTGTTCGACACCCCGGATGGCGCCACCGCCCCGGCGCCTGCTGAGCACGTCCCCCCTGCGACAGAGGCCGGGGCCGCGCCAGCAGTGCCAGCGGCCGCCGAGGGGGCCGACGCTGCAGCCACCCCGGCGGCAAGCGCCGCAGGAGGGCGCGATCCATCCGCCGCACCCCCCGTCGAAGACGCACCCGCCAGCGTCGGCCCGACCGTACCCCCGCAGCCCACGACATGACGACCCTGATTTGCAACTGCAACCGCACCATGCCCCTGGATGGGGTGGCACTCGGCCGCGTGCTGGGAGAAACGCTGGCCGTGCACACCACGCTGTGCCGGCGCGAGGCCGCCGCCTTCCAGCGCGCGGCGCGCGACGCGGGCGATCTGGTGGTCGCCTGCACGCAGGAGCAGCGCTTGTTTACCGAGCTGGCCGAGGCCACCGAGGGCGTGCCCCCGTTGGCCGAGCGGCCGATACGCTTTGTCAACATCCGCGAAACCGGCGGCTGGTCGCGTGAGGCGGCGCATGCCACGCCCAAGATGGCCGCGCTGCTGGCCGCCGCGCGGTTGCCCGACCCGGATCCGGTGCCCAGCGTGCGCTACGACAGTGCCGGCCGCTTGCTCATCATCGGTCCGCTGGACCAGGCCGAAGCGCTGGCCGACCGTCTGGCGGACGTCTGGGCGGTGTCCATCCTGGCCACGGGCGGGGCGGGTCGACAGGCGCGTCGCTACCCGGTGTTGGCGGGCCGCATCGTCGGGCTGACGGGGTGGCTGGGGGCGTTTGCGCTGCGCTGGCGCGACGACAACCCGATCGCGCTCGACCTGTGCACCCGCTGCAACGCGTGTGTGGCGGCGTGTCCGGAGGGGGCCATCGGCCTGGACTACCAGGTCAACCTGGGTGCCTGCCGCGGCCACCGCGACTGCGTGCGCGTGTGCGAGGCGCCCGGCGCCATCGATTTTGCGCGCAGCGCCGAGGAGCAGCAGGCCACCTTTGACGCCGTGCTCGACCTGCGACCCGCCCCGGCCTTTACCCAACATGCGCTGCCACAGGGTTATGTCCACCTGCCACCGACACTGGAGGCCGAGCAGCGCCTGGCGCGCCTGTGGCCGCTGCGCGATCTGGTGGGCACCTTCGAGAAGCCCAAGTTTTTCCAATACCAACAGCGCCTGTGCGCCCATGGCCGCAACGAACAGGTCGGTTGCCAAGCCTGCATCGAGGTGTGCTCGGCCAGCGCGGTGCGCAGTGACATCGAGCGCAACCGCATCGTCGTCGAGCCGCACCTGTGCGTGGGCTGCGGCGCCTGCACCACGGTCTGTCCCACGGGCGCGCTCACCTATGCCTACCCCACCGCGGCGCACCAGGGGCGCGCGATCAAGACGCTGCTGTCCACCTACCGCGCCGCCGGTGGCCGCGACGCGGTGTGGTTGCTGCACAGCCAGGGCGCCGGTCAGCGCGTCATCGAGGATTGGGGGCGTGCAGCGCGCCTGGATGCGGACATCCAAGGCGTGCCGGCGCGCGTCATCCCCTGGCCGCTGTGGCACACCGCCAGCACCGGCCTGGAGCTGTGGCTGTCGGCCATCGCCTACGGCGCCAGCCAGGTGTGGGTGTTGATGACCGATGAGGAGGCCCCGGCCTACCGCGACGCGCTGCAGCAGCAAATGGCGGTGGCCGAGGCCATCCTGCAAGGGCTGGGCTACCGCGGTGAGCACTTCCGGCTGTTGCCGCTGCGCGATGCGCGCGACCTGGCCGCGTTGGACGCAGCCGCGCGTGGCGCACCGGCCCAGGGTGTGGCCACGCCCGCCACCTTTGGCGTGCAGGCCGACAAGCGCGCGACGCTGGAGTTGGCGCTGGAGCACCTGATGGCCCATGCCCCTGCCCCACAAGGCGCGGAGATTGCGCTGCCGGCGGTCGGATCGCCGCTGGGCACCGTGCGGCTGGACACCGAGGCCTGCACGCTGTGCATGAGCTGCGTCGGCGCCTGCCCGGCCGGGGCGCTGCAGGACAACCCGCAGGCGCCGCAGCTGCGCTTCATCGAGAAGAACTGCGTGCAGTGCGGCTTGTGCGTCAAAACCTGCCCGGAAGATGCTTTGCAGTTGCAGCCGCGCCTGTGGCTCGAGCCGCAGCGCCGCCAGCCGCGCGTGCTGCACGAGCAACCGCCGTTCCAGTGCATCCGCTGCGGCAAGCCGTTTGGCACGCTCAAGGGCGTGGAAACGATGCTGGCGCGGCTCAGCGGTCACCCGATGTTTCAGGGCGCGGCCGCCGAGCGCCTGAAGATGTGCGGCGACTGCCGCGTCATCGACATCCACACCAGCCGCGAAGTCAAGATCACCGACCTCTGATCCGACCACCGCCATGACCGAAACCCCGATTGCCGGCGCCTCCATTCCGGTGCGCCAGCCGCTCGACGAAGAAACCGCGCGTGCCGAGATCTATGGCGTGCTGGCCACGCTGTGGTACGCCCCACCCGATGCCGAGTGGTTGGCGCGCTTGCGCGCCGCGGTGACCGAGGCGCCCGCGGCCGGCGCTTTCCTGGAGGAGCCCTGGCGCGGCGTCGTGGCGGCCGCACGTGCGCTGTCGGCGGCACAGATCCGCGACGAGTACGAACAGCTTTTCATCGGCGTCGGGCGCCCCGAAGTGCACCTGTACGGCTCGCACTACCTCAGCGGCTTTCTGAACGACAAGCCGCTGGCGGCCCTGCGCAGCGATTTGGCCGCCCTGGGCTTGGCGCGCCGCGAGGACATGGCCGAGACCGAAGACCACATCGCCTATCTGTGCGAGGTGATGCGCTACCTGATTGCCGGCGACGACGTGGCGGTGTGCAACCTGACGCGCCAGCAGGCGTTTTTTGCTGCGCACCTGCAGCCCTGGGTGGGTGCCCTGTGCGACGCGATCGAGGCGCATCCGGCCGCGCGGTTTTACGCCGCGCTGGCGGGGTTTGCGCGTGCCTTTTTCCAGGTCGAGGCGCAGGCCTTCGACATGCTGTGAAGGCGCCTTAGCCCCCCGCCGTTGGCGCCGGTGGGGGTGGGGCCACCGATGGGGCGGGGGCAGCGGCGGGCTCCCGCGGCTCGGTGTAGAGCCGCACGCGAAACACCGCCCCCGCTCCGTCGGCGCGGTTGCCGGCCTCCAGCCGGCCGCCGTAGCGCTCCACCAGGCCCTGGCTGATCCACAGCCCCAGGCCGGTGCCGTCGGTCTTGGTGGTGAAAAAGGGCGTGAACAGCCGTTCCAGGACGGGCGCGGGCAAGCCCGGCCCTTCGTCGCGCACCTCCAGCCACGCACCCACCACGGCGCCGTCCTCCTCCCAGTCGCCCGTGGCCAGGGTTAGCGTGCCGCCGTCGGGCGAGGCCTGGATGCCGTTGACCAGCAGGTTGATGATCACCTGCTGCAGCTCCTGCCGGTTGCACGCCACCAGGGTGTGCGCCTGGTCGTCGCGCTGCACGCTCAGCCGGCGCTGCTGCAGCAGGTGCGCCACCAGCACCAGGCAGTCTTGCACCGCTTGGCCCAAGGACAGCGGCTCCACATAGCCGGCAAATTCCGTCGGGCGCGCATGCTGCAACAGCTGGGTCACGATCAGGCGCATGCGCTCGATCTGCGCGTCGATGAGCTGCAGCTCCGCCTGCACGGGCGCCGCGGCCGGGCCCAGGGCGTCGCGGATCAGGTCCAAATTGCCCTGGATGACCGCGATCGGGTTGTTGATTTCGTGCGCGACGCTGGCCGTGAGCTGGCCGATGGCAGCGAGCTTTTCGGACTTGATGAGCTGTTGCTGCGCCAGCCGCAGCGAGGCGTGGCTTTCCTCGAGCTCGCGCGTGCGCTCGGCGACGCGCCGATCCAGCGTCTCGCCCCAGGCGCGCAGTCGCGCGGTGTTGTCGGCGATCACGTCCAGCAAACGGTCCAGGTGCTGCGCGAGCGCGCCCAGTTCGTCGTGCGTGGCCACGGGCCCCACACGTGCGCTGGCGTCACCATCCTCGACGCGCTGCATGGTGGCGTTCATGCGCTCCACGGGCTGGATCAGGCTGCGCGCCCAGCGCAGGGACAACGCGGTCGTGACCGCCATCACCACGGCAAACAGCAGCGCCGTGCCCGCCAGCACGGCCTGCCGCACCCAGCGAAAGGGCGACTCCAGGAAACCCACGTACAGCATGCCGATGCGCCGGCCCTGGCTGTCGGTGAGCGGCTCGTAGGCGCTGACGTACCAGTCGTTGACGACGAAGGCCCGATCCAGCCAGGTGCGGCCCTCCTCCAGCACCGCGTCGCGCACCGCTTGTGACACGCGCGTGCCGATGGCGCGCTGCTCGCCAAACAGCCGCACGTTGGTGCTCACCCGCACGTCGTCGAGAAACACCGTCGTCGTGCCCTGGCTGCCAAAGGGCAGCGAGCCCTCCGGGTAGACGATGCGGTTGATCGCGTCGATCAAATCCAGGTTGTGGTTGAGCAACAGGCCCCCGTGCAGCACCAGGCCCGGTACCGGCGCATCGGCCGACAGGGCCACGCTGGCCACCATCATCAACGCGTCGTCGAGCCGCGCGCGCGTGGTGGGCGCGGCATTGCGCGTGGGCACGAGCGGAATGCCGGTGCGCTCCAGCAGGTGCGGCGCGTACTGGGCCAGGCGCTCGCGATCCCAGCGCTCCAGCCGCGCGCCGCTGTCAACGCTTTGGGGTACGCCCGCCTGCGGATCGTCGGCGCGGCGCAACACCAAAAAGTCCAGTCCCAGGCGCTGGCGCTCCGCCTCCAGCCAGCCCTGCAGCACCGCATCGTCGGCGCTGCCCGCGCCGCGCGTGTGCAACACACGGTACAGCGCGTGCGAGGCGGCGACGGCGCGCGTGCCGCCGCCCACTTCCTGCAGCACGCGCTCGAAGTAGCCGTGGGCCACGGCCAAGTCGGCGCGCACCTTGGTTTGCAGCAGGCGGTCGTAGGCAAAATCGGTCCACAGCGACAACGCCGCCAGCAGCAGTGGCAGGGCCAACAGGAGTGGCGCCAGCGCGATGGCGAGCAACTTGAACCGCACGGAGCGGTCCAGCCAGCGTCGCCACGGTAGGCCCCAAGTCATCGCCGTGTGTGGTCTTCGGCGGCCCATTCGGCCACACGGCGCTCCAGCGTGCGGCGCGACACGCCCAACAGCTGGGCGGCGCGCCCCTTGTCACCGCCCACCGACTCCAGCACGGCTTGGATGTGGCGCCGCTGCAGCGTCTCGAGGTCGAGCGGTGTGTCGGCCCCGGCGGCCCCCACCGTCGCGCCCATGGAGGGATACAACGCCGACACATTGACCTCGCCCAGGATCAGCGAGCGCTCGACCCAGTTGCGCAGCTCGCGCACGTTGCCGGGCCAGCGGTAGCGCTGCAGCAGTGCCATGGCCTCAGGCGCCACCTCGATCGGCGGCACGCCCAGCGCTGGGGCCAGGGTGTGGATGAAATGGTCCACCAGCGCCGGAATGTCTTCCGGACGCTCGCGCAGCGGGGGCAGCACCAGATCCACCACCCGCAGGCGAAAATACAGATCCTCGCGAAAGCGCCCGGCCGCGACTTCGTCGGCGAGCTGGCGGTGCGTCGCCGCCACGATGCGTACGTCCACCGGCACCGACTGTTGGCTGTCCACCGGGCGGATTTGCAGCTCCTCGATCACGCGCAGCAAGCTGGCCTGCACCGGTGGCGGCAAGTCGGCAACCTCGTCCAAAAACAGCGTGCCGCCCTGCGCGTACACGAACAGGCCGTCGCGCGCGCTGCCGTTGCCGCGTGCATGGCCAAAAAGCTCGTGCGCGATCGCCTCGGGCGAGAGCGCGCCGCAGTGCACCGCCACGAACGGGCCGTCCGCGCGTGGACTGCGTGCGTGCAACGCGCGCGCCACCAGCTCCTTGCCGGTGCCCGATTCGCCCTGCAACAGCACGGTGCTGGGCATGAGCGCGATGCGCTCGATGGCCGCGCGCACGCGCTGCGTCGCCACCGACGTGCCAATCAGCGGCGTGCCCAGCGAGCGCGAGGGCATGGCCCCGCGGCGCAGCACGAAGTTTTCGCGCCGCAGGCGGGCGCGCTCGTGGCACTGGCGGATCGCGTTGAGGATCTGCGGCACGCGAAACGGCTTGAGGATGAAGTCCGACGCCCCGGCGCGCAGGGCATCGATCGCCGTGTCCAGGGTGGCAAAGCCCGTGATGAGGATCACCTCGCCCGAAAAGCCCTGGCTGCGCAGCGTCTGCAGCCACTGCACCCCGCTTTGGCCGGGCAGGGCGATGTCCAGGATCACGAGGTCGAAGCGCTGGGTGCGCACCCACTCGGCGCCTTCTTCTGCGCTGGCGGCGGCGGCCACGAAGCGGCAACGCGGGGCCAGCACCTTGATCAGGAAGTTGCGCATGCCCGGCTCGTCGTCGACGACCAGGATGGCCCCGTGGGGCCAAGCGTCGGCATCGGCGCCAGCGCGCGCGGTGGTGGGGGCGTTCATAGACCTGTGATTGTATAAATCCGACCAAAATGGTTGGGTAATGTCGCCCATGCGACATACGTGTCGGCGTGCCGATCCTCTCCCATCGTGCGACAACTTGTCGCACCGGTGGTCAAGCTGGCGCAGCCCGTCGCCCTCGTGGCCGTCGTGTGGTACCACCGCCGGTGGCAGGCCATGGGCCACCTTACCTGTGTTGCGATGCAGCATATATCCATGCATCAGTGACGGGCGATGGAACAGGGTTTGCTTGCATCGTTTTCCTTGCAACCCGGGATCGCGGGCGCTGCGGTGCGCTCGGGCCGTGGCGCGTCGCGGTTGGGGGCCAACGCGCTGGCGGTGTGTGGCGATTCGCGCTAGTCTGTTCGCACGCGTGTGTTGTGCAGCCCTGTCAGGAGACAACCGTGGAGCCGAATTCGAAGCCGAACACAACCCTTGCATCGACAGCTCGCCGCCGTTGGTTTGGCGCGGTGGGGGCCGTGGGTGCGGCCGCTGCCGTGGCCAGTGTGGTGCCCGTGGCGCAACCGGGGCCGGTGGCGCAGGCGCAGCCGCAGCGTCCCAAGCCGCAGCGCGGCGGCGGCTACCACGCCTCGGCGCATGTCGAGCACTACTACCGCACCGCCCGCGTCTGAGGAGCCGCGCCATGTTGCTGACCAAGAAGTCGTCTCATACGTCGTCCCCCGCGCAAGGCGAACGCGCCGAGGGCGGGATGGTCCATCGGCTGCGCCACGGACTGGCGCGGGCGCTGCCCACCGTGGACCGGCGGGCGTTTTTGCGCCGCTCCGGCCTTGGTCTGGGTGTCGGGCTGGCCGCCACCCAGTTGACGCTGGTGCAGCGGGCTCAAGCGGCCGACAAGGGCGCTGCCGGCGCCGGCACCGGCAAGGTGGAAGTCAAGCGCACCGTGTGCACCCACTGCTCGGTCGGCTGCGCCATCGACGCCGTGGTCGAAAACGGCGTCTGGGTGCGGCAGGAGCCGGTGTTCGACTCGCCGATCAACCTCGGCGCGCACTGCGCCAAGGGCGCCTCGATCCGCGAGCACGGCCACGGCGAGTACCGCCTGCGCTACCCGATGAAGCTGGTCAACGGCAAGTACCAGCGCATCAGCTGGGACCAGGCGCTCGACGAGATCGCCGCGCGCATGAAGCAGCTGCGCGAGGAAAGCGGCCCGGACGCGGTGTACTTCGTGGGCTCTTCCAAGCACAGCAACGAGCAGGCCTACCTGCTGCGCAAGTTCGTCAGCTTCTGGGGCACCAACAACTGCGACCACCAGGCGCGCATTTGCCACTCGACCACCGTGGCCGGGGTGGCCAACACCTGGGGCTACGGCGCCATGACCAACTCGTACAACGACATGCAAAACAGCAAAGTGGCGTTGTACATCGGCTCCAACGCGGCCGAGGCGCACCCGGTGTCCATGCTGCACATGCTCCATGCCAAGGAGCTGGGCTGCAAGATGATCGTGGTCGATCCGCGCTTTACCCGCACGGCGGCCAAGGCCGACGAGTACGTGCGCATCCGCTCCGGCAGCGACATTCCGTTCCTGTTCGGGGTGCTCTACCACATCTTCAAGAACGGCTGGGAGGACAAGGCCTACATCCAGGCGCGCGTCTATGGCATGGACAAGGTGCGCGAGGAGGTGCTGTCCAAGTGGACGCCCGACAAGGTCGAGCAAGCCTGCGGTGTCAAGGAGGAGCAGGTCTTCAAAGTCGCCAAGATGATGCACGAGAACCGGCCCGGCACCATCGTGTGGTGCATGGGGCAGACGCAGCACACCATCGGCAATGCGATGGTGCGCGCCTCCTGCATCCTGCAGCTGGCGCTGGGCAATATCGGCGTCAGCGGCGGTGGCGCCAACATCTTCCGCGGCCACGACAACGTGCAAGGCGCCACCGACGTCGGTCCCAACCCCGACTCGCTGCCCGGCTATTACGGGCTGGCGGCCGGCTCGTGGAAGCACTTTGCCGCCGTCTGGGGTGTGGACTACGACTGGATCAAGTCGCGCTATGCCGAGGGCATGATGGAAAAGCCCGGCATCACGGTGTCGCGCTGGATCGACGGCGTGCTGGAGAAAAACGAGCTGATCGACCAGGGGCCCAACATCCGCGCCATGTTCTTCTGGGGCCATGCGCCCAACTCCCAGACCCGTGGCCTGGAGATGAAAAAGGCCATGGACAAACTGGACCTGCTGGTGGTCATCGACCCCTATCCGTCGGCCACGGCGGCGATGGCGGCCATGCCCGGCGATCCGGCCGACCTCAACCCCAACCGCGCGGTCTACCTGCTGCCCGCGGCCACGCAGTTCGAGACCAGCGGCTCGTGCACCGCGTCCAACCGCTCCATCCAGTGGCGCGAGAAGGTGATCGAGCCGCTGTGGGAAAGCCGCAGCGACCACATGATCATGTACCAGCTGGCGCAGCGGCTCGGCTTCGACAAGGAGCTGTGCAAGAACTACACGATGCAAAAGGTCAAGGGCATGGATGAACCGGTGCCCGAAGACATCCTGCGCGAGATCAACCGTGGCGTGTGGACCATCGGTTACACCGGCCAGAGCCCGGAGCGGCTGAAGGCCCACATGCGCCACATGCACGCCTTCGATGTCAAGACGCTCAAATGCAAGGGCAAGGTGGTCGACAAGGAAACCGGCTACGACCTCACCGGTGACTATTTCGGCCTGCCCTGGCCGTGCTACGGTACGCCCGAGCTCAAGCACCCCGGCTCCCCCAACCTGTACGACACCTCCCAACACGTCATGGAGGGCGGTGGCAACTTCCGCGCCAACTTTGGCGTCGAGCGCGATGGGGTCAGCCTGCTGGCCGAAGACGGCTCGCACTCCAAAGGCGCGGAAATCACCACCGGCTACCCGGAGTTCGACCACATCCTGCTCAAAAAACTGGGCTGGTGGGACGACCTGACCGAGGAAGAGAAAAAGCTGGCCGAGGGCAAGAACTGGAAGACCGACCTCTCCGGTGGCATCCAGCGCGTGGCCATGAAGCACGGCTGCCACCCGTTTGGCAACGCCAAGGCGCGCGCGGTGGTGTGGAACTTCCCGGACCCGATTCCCCAGCACCGTGAGCCGATCTATGGCAACCGGCCCGACCTCATCGCCCAATACCCCTCGCACGACGACCAGAAGACCCGCTGGCGGCTGCCCATTCTGTACAAGACGTTGCAGCAAAAGAACGTCGAGGACAAGCTGCACGAGAAATTCCCGCTGGTCATGACCTCTGGGCGGCTGGTGGAGTACGAAGGCGGTGGCGAGGAAACGCGCTCCAACCCCTGGCTGGCCGAGCTGCAGCAGGAGATGTTCGTGGAAATCCACCCGGCGGCCGCCGCGCAGCGGGGCATCCGCAACGGCGACCGCGTCTGGGTGACCACCCCGACCGGGGCGCGCATCAACGTGCAAGCGCTGGTGACGCCGCGCGTGGCCGAGGACCACGTGTTTTTGCCGTTCCACTTCTCGGGGCGCTGGCAGGGCAAGGACATGCAGGCCTACTACCCGGACGGCGCCCACCCGGTGGTGCGCGGCGAGGCCGTCAACACCGCCACCACCTACGGTTACGACATCGTGACCATGATGCAGGAAACCAAGACCACGATCTGCAACGTGGAACGCGCCTGAGGAGCAGACCATGGCCCGCATGAAATTCATCTGTGACGCCGAGCGCTGCATCGAGTGCAACGGCTGCGTGACCGCGTGCAAGAACGAACACGAGGTGCCCTGGGGCGTCAACCGGCGCCGTGTGGTCACCATCAACGACGGCGTGCCGGGCGAGAAATCCATTTCGGTGGCCTGCATGCACTGCTCGGACGCGCCGTGCATGGCGGTGTGCCCGGTGCAGTGTTTCTACCGCACCGAAGAGGGCGTGGTGTTGCACGACAAGGATGTGTGCATTGGCTGTGGCTACTGCAGCTACGCGTGCCCCTTTGGCGCGCCGCAGTTTCCGGGGCAGGGCACCTTTGGTGTGCGCGGCAAGATGGACAAGTGCACGTTCTGCGCCGGCGGACCGGAGGCCAACGGCAGCCAGGCCGAGTTCGAAAAATACGGCCGCAACCGCCTGGCCGAAGGCAAGCTGCCGGCCTGTGCCGAAATGTGCTCGACCAAGGCGCTGCTCGCCGGCGACGGCGACGTCGTGGCCGACATCTTCCGCACCCGGGTGTTGCAGCGTGGCAAAGGGGCCGAGGTCTGGGGCTGGGGCACGGCCTACGGGACGCAGGCCCAAGCAGGAGCGTGACCATGAAAACCCGATCGAGCATCGCCCTGGTGGCGGCCCTGGCGGCCACCGTGCTGCTGGCCGGCTGCGGCGAACGGCCCCAGACCGCCACCGGCATCCAATCGGACCAGCCGCCCTACACCGGTTCGGTCGGCTCGGCCTTCCGCGATGCGGGCTGGTCCGGCGGCGACAAAACGGCGTGGGCCCAGCACCTGCGCGCCCGCGCCCAGTACGGCCAGAACGAGTACAGCCGTCCCGTCAGCACGACGCAGTAACCGGGGGTACGCCATGAACGCTTTGCATCGCACTAGCGCGTCGAGCGGCCTGCGGGCGCTGCTGTTTGGCGCTGCGCTGATGGCGTCGGCGGCCCTGGCGCAGACGGCGCCGGCCACGCCGAGCGCACCCGCCAGCGCGCCCGAGGCGCGCACCCTGGTCGACGCCGCCAACCTGCCCGGCTATGCGCAGCAGACCAATGCCGAGCGCGCCCAGGTCCAGCCCGGCAACAATGCCCCCATGTGGCGCCAGGTGGGGCAGGGCGTGGAAGGGACGGTCAACTTCCCCTACCGGGAGTATGGGGTGCTGATCCAGCCCACGGTGCAATACCCCGGATCGGCGCTCACCAATGCGGGTGAGGCGTGGCGCCAGGTGCGCAACCGCTGGATCCTGCCCTACGGCGGCGCGTTGCTGGTGATCGTCGTGCTGGCCGTCGCCATCTTCTACTTCACCAACGGGCCGCTGACGTTGCACGGGGCGGAAACCGGGCGCAAGATCGAGCGCTTCACCGCCTTCGAGCGTGCGGCGCACTGGGCCAACGCGGCGGCGTTCGTGCTGCTGGCAATCTCGGGCATCGTGATGGCGTTTGGCCAGTTTTTTCTGCGCCCCATCATCGGCAACACGCTGTTTGGCTGGTTGGCGTATGGGCTCAAAAACGTGCACAACTTCGTCGGCCCGCTGTTTGCCGTGTCGTTGGTGATCGTCATCGTCACGTTCCTCAAGGACAACCTGCCGCGCAAAGAGGATTGGGTCTGGCTGCGCCGTTTTGGCGGCCTGCTCAGCGGGCACGAGGTGCCCTCGCACCGCTTCAACGCGGGGGAGAAGGTGGTCTTCTGGGGCGGCGTGTTTCTCCTGGGCCTCATCGTCGTCGGCTCGGGCCTGGTGCTCGACAAGGTGCTCCCCAACGTGGACTATGTGCGCGCCAACATGCAAATCGCGCACATGATCCACGCCACCGCCGCCATGTTCATGATGGCGATGTTCATCGGCCACATTTATATGGGTACCCTTGGCACCCAGGGGGCGTACGCTGCGATGAAGACCGGCTACGTGGACGAAACCTGGGCGCGCGAGCACCACGAGCTTTGGTACAACGACATCCAAGCCGGCAAGATCCCCGCCCAACGCAGCCAACCCGCTGCCGCGGCGCAGCCCACGGCGCGCGCGGGTGTCTGACCCCATAGGAGCTCCCACCATGCATCTGCCCCGTTGTCTGCTGATCCCGCTGGCCCTGGCCGCCACCGGTTGGGTGGGGCTGGCCCAGGCCAAGCTGCCCGCGCCGCCACTGAGCGACGAGCAAAAAGCGGCCGCCGAAGTCGCCAAGGCCAAGGCCGCGCACCAGGCCAAAGTCGATGCCTATTTGACCTGCAAGGCGGCCGAGCGCGCGGCGGCCAACTACTTCCGCAACCACCCGCAGGCCACCAAGCCCACCGATGCGCCGGCGTGCAACGACCCCGGACCGTTCGTGCCGCCCGCGGCTGGCGGCGCGCCGGCCAGCACGCCCGCGGCCACGGCACCGGCGCCGGCCAAGAAGTCGTGACCGCGCCGCGGCACGGGTGTCCACCATGTGGCTCAACGAACCCCTGGCGTTTGGCACAGCCGTCGGCGAAGCCGTGGCGCCACCAGGCGTGCGGCTTAGCGCGGCGGCGGCGCCGCTGACGCGTGCCGTGGGTGTGATCGATGAATTCGGGCAGCGGCGCACCATCCACATCCCAGCCGAGCGCGACCTGACGATTTACGTCGATCGGCGCGAGCTCGTGACCTTGATGACGCTGGGTGCGCAGCCCGAGTGGCTGGTGTTGGGGTATTTGCGCAACCAGCGGCTCGTGCAGTCGCCGGATCAAATCGAATCGATCACCGTCGATTGGGAGGTGGGCGCTGCCGCTGTGCGCACCCGCACGGGCCTGGCCGACCTCGAAGCGCGCACCGCGCAGCGCGTGGTCACCACCGGCTGTGGCCAGGGCAGCGTCTTTGGCAGCCTGATGGATGACGTGGAGCGTATTCGGCTCTCACCCACGGCGCAGTTGCGCCAGTCGCAGCTCTACGCCATCTTGCGCACCGTGCGCGAGCAAGACTCGGTCTACAAGCAGGCTGGCTCGGTGCATGGCTGCGCGCTGTTCCAGGGCGGGGAGCTGCTGCTGTTCGTCGAGGATGTGGGCCGCCACAACGCGGTTGACGCGATTGCGGGCTGGATGTGGCTGCAAACGCCCGCCATCCAGCGCGGCGACGACAAGGTGTTCTACACCACGGGGCGTCTGACCAGCGAGATGATCATCAAGGCGGCGCAGATGGGCGTGCCGATCGTCGTGTCGCGCAGCGGCATCACCCAGATGGGGCTGGAGGTGGCCGAGCGGCTGGGCCTGTGCGCCATTGGGCGCGCCACGCACACGCGTTTTCTGTGCTACACGCATCCGCAGCGGCTGGTGTGGGATACTTCGCTGCCATGAGCGAAGCCCCCAACCTGCGCCGAGTCCATCGGATCGACCATCCGCTGGTGCAGCACAAGCTGACCCTGATGCGCCGCAAGGACACCAGCACCAAGACGTTCCGTCAGCTCATCAAAGAACTCAGCGCCTTATTGGCCTACGAGGTCACGCGCGACATCCCGACCCAGGAGGTCGAGGTCGAAACCCCGCTGGAGACCACCACGGGCCGCATGATCGACGGCAAAAAGACGGTGCTGGCCTCCATTCTGCGGGCCGGCAATGGCTTTTTGGACGGGATGCTGGAGGTGCTGCCCAGCGCGCGCGTCGGCCACATCGGCCTGTACCGCGACCCGGCCACGCTGAAACCCGTCGAGTACTACTTCAAAATGCCCTCCGGCATGGAGGAGCGCGACGTGATCGTGCTCGACCCCATGCTGGCCACGGGCAATTCGGCCGTGGCGGCGGTGGACCTGCTCAAGCGGCTGCAGCCGCGCTCGATCCGCTTCGTCTGTCTGGTGGCGTGTCCGGAGGGCATCGCCAACCTGCACGCGCACCACCCGGACGTGCCCATCTACACCCCGGCCATCGACCGCGGCCTCAACGACCACGGCTACATCGTGCCGGGCTTGGGCGATGCGGGCGATCGCATCTTCGGAACCAAGTGAGGCGTCGCCCGGTCGTACCGGCGTGACGATCCCGACTCCTCCCGCCGTCGATCCCCCGTCTGCCTGGGCGCTGGGCTGGCGCGCCCTGTGGCGCGACTGGCGTGCCGGTGAGTTGACCGTGCTCGTCGCCGCCATCGCCCTGGCGGTGGCGGCGCTGACGGCGGTGGGCTTTTTTGCCGACCGGCTGCAGGCGGGTTTGCAGCGCGATGCGCGCCAACTCCTGGGCGGCGATGTGGTGTTGCGCAGCGACCACCCCCTGCCGCCGGAGTACGAACGGCAGGCGCGGGCGCTGGGCCTGGCGGTGACGCGGCACCTGACTTTCCCGACCATGGCCCGCGCCGATGACGCCGACGGTGGCGAGTCGCGGCTGGTGTCGCTCAAGGCGGTGGCCGACGGTTACCCGCTGCGTGGCGAATTGCGCACCAG
This sequence comes from Tepidimonas thermarum, assembly GCF_007556705.1. GTDB lineage: Bacteria > Pseudomonadota > Gammaproteobacteria > Burkholderiales > Burkholderiaceae_C > Tepidimonas > Tepidimonas thermarum. The sequence goes on from NZ_VJOL01000014.1 coordinate 43,448, forward strand.
TGCCGACCCCGACGACCGTATCGGGCAGCCCGGCCCGGGCGTGCCTGCGCCCGCCGAGGCGTGGGTGGACGCTGCGTTGCTCGAAGCCCTGGGGTTGCGTCTGGGCCAGCCGCTGTGGTTGGGCGAGCGGGTGTTTCGCCTCACGCGCGTCGTGACCTTGGAGCCCGACCGCGGCGCGGGCTTTTTGTCGTTTGCGCCGCGCGTGCTGATAGCCGAGTCGGACTTGGCCGCCACCGGGCTGGTGCAGCCGGCCAGCCGTATCCAGTACCGGCTGGTGGTGGCCGGCGACGACGCTGCGGCGGTGCGCCAGTTCGACACCTGGGCCAAGGCCCGCCTGGACGCCACGGGCGAGCGTGGCGCCCAAATCGAGAGCTTCGAGTCCGGGCGGCCGGAGCTGCAGCAAACGCTGCAACGCGCCGAGCAGTTTTTGAGCCTGGTGGCGCTGCTGGCGGCGCTGCTGGCGGCGGTGGCCGTCGCCGTGGCGGCGCGCCAGTATGCGCTGCGTCACCTGGACGACTGCGCCCTGCTGCGGGTGCTGGGCCTGGCGCAAGGCACGATGGCGCGCGCCTACACCGTGGCCTTTGGGCTGGCCGGCCTGGCGGCGGCGGGCCTGGGTGTGGCCATCGGTTTTGGCGTGCATTTCGCGTTTGTCTGGTGGCTCTCCGGTTTGTTGCAGTCCAGCCTGCCGGCGCCGGGCTGGGCGCCGGTCGGTTTGGGCCTGGGCGTGGGCGTGGCACTCATGGCCACGTTTGGGCTGCCGCCGGTGTTGCAGCTGGCGCGCGTGCCGCCGCTGCGCGTCATCCGGCGCGATGTGGGCGGCCTGCAGCCGGCCACCCTGGCGGTGTTGGGCGGCGGGGCGCTGGGCTTTGCCTTGCTGCTGCTGGCCGCCAGCCGCGACCTGACGCTGGGGGCCATCGCGGTGGGCGGGTTTGCGCTGGCCGTGGGGGTGTTTGCGGCCGTCGCCTGGGGGGCGCTGTGGGTCTTGCGCGCCCTGGTGCGCGAAACCCATGCCCCGCGCTGGCTCGTGCTGGCCACGCGCCAGCTCACCGCGCGCCCCGCGTACGCGGTGGTGCAAGTCGCCAGCTTGGCCGTGGGGCTGCTGGCGCTGGTGCTGTTGGTGCTGCTGCGCACCGACCTCATCGACAGCTGGCGCCGCGCCACGCCGCCGGACGCCCCCAACCGTTTCGTCATCAACATCCAGCCCGATCAGGCGGATCCCTTCCGCGCCCATCTGCAGACGCATGGGGTGGCGCGCTACGACTGGTACCCGATGGTGCGCGGGCGCCTGGTCGCCATCAACGGCCAGGCCGTGCGGCCGGAGCAGTTCCGCGGCGAGCGCGCGCAGCGGCTCGTGGAGCGCGAGTTCAACCTCTCCTACAGCCGGGCACAGCCGGCGCACAACCCGTTGGTGGGTGGCCGCTGGCAGCCCGATGAAGCCGGGGCCATCAGCATCGAGAGCGGCTTGGCCGACACGCTGGGTCTGCGCTTGGGCGACCGGCTGACGTTCGACATCGCCGGTGTGCCGCACGAGGTGCGCATCACCAGCCTGCGCAAAGTGGACTGGGCGTCGATGCACGTCAACTTTTTTGCCCTGTTCCCGGTGCAGAGCATGCCTCCGGAGGTACCCTACACCTACATCGCCGCCTTTCGCGCGCCGCAGCAGCCGGGCTTCGACCGGGCGCTGCTGCAGCGCTTTCCCAACGTGACCAACGTGGACACCGGCGCTGCGGTGGCGCAGGTGCAGCGCGTGCTGGATCAGGTGAGTCGGGCGGTGGAGTTTCTGTTTGGCTTTAGCCTGGCGGCCGGGGTGGTGGTCTTGCTGGCCACGGTCGGCGCCACCCGTGCCGAGCGCGAGCGCGACTACGCGGTGCTGCGCGCCTTGGGGGCGCAGTCCGGGCTGCTGCGGCGGGTGCAGCGCGCCGAGCTGCTGGGGGTGGGGGCGCTGGCGGGCGCGCTGGCCTCGGCGGTGGCGGTGGTGGTCGGGTGGGCGCTGGCGCGCTGGGTGTTCGATTTCGACTGGCGCGTCTCGGCTTGGGTGCCGCTGGCGGGTACGCTGGCCGGCGCTGCGCTGGCGCTGCTGGCGGGGTGGTGGACCTTGCGCAGCGTGCTGCGCACCCCGGTGGTGCAGACGCTGCGTCGCGCGGCGCAGTGAGGGTGGCCGGCGCTACCATCGCAGCATGCAGATTCACGAACCCACCCCGCAACGCGCGGATGGCCAGCCCCTGACCCCCTTCGAATGGTTGGGCGGCGAGCCGGCGGTGCAGCGGCTGGTCGATCGGTTTTACGACCTGATGGACCTGGAGCCGGCATACCGCGAGCTGCGCGCCGTCCACGGCGCCACGTTGGACGAGGCTCGGCGTAAGCTGTTTTGGTTTTTGTGCGGTTGGCTTGGCGGCCCACCGCACTATGAGCAGCGCTTTGGCCACCCGCGCCTGCGCATGCGCCATCTGCCGTTTCGCATCGGCATTCGCGAGCGCGACCAGTGGCTGGCCTGCATGGACCAGGCCATGGGTGAGGTGGGCGTGCCCGAGGCGTTGCGGCAGCGGTTGCGCGAGAGCTTTTTTCGCACCGCCGACTGGATGCGCAACACGCCGGGCTGAGCCCCGGGCGCGCGGGGTTATGCGCGGCCGTGGCTGGCCGTGCGCAGCAGCACCACCAGTGCGCCGGCCCCGCCATCGGCTGGACGCGCCTGTACGAACGCCAGCACCTCGCTCTTTTGCACCAGCCAGCTGTGCACGCGCCCCTTGAGCACCGGTGTCTTGCCCGGCGAACCCAGCCCCTTGCCATGCACCACGCGCACGCAGCGCAGTCCCTGGCGGTGCGCATCGCGGAGGAAAGCGGCCAAGTGCTCGCGTGCCGCGTCGGTGCGCAGACCGTGCAAATCGATTTCGGCCTGGATGCTCCAATCACCACGGCGCAGGCGGCGCACCACGTCCGGGCCGATTCCCGCGCGCCGAAAGCTCAGATGCTCGTCGGTGTGCAGCAGCGTTTCGACGTCGAACTCGTCGCTGAGTGCCGCGCGCATCACGGCGCGCTCATCGGCTTGCCGCTGCTGCGGCACAGGGCGCGGGCGAGGGCGCTGCAACTCGGCGCGGCCGTGCGGCGCCAGGCGCTGCACCGGCCCTACGGCACGCTCGAACAGCCGCCGCTCGCGCTCGGCGCGTTCTTCGGCCTCGCGCCGTGCGGCCTCGGCCGCGGCGCGTGCCGCAGCGGCCTGTGCGGCGCGCTCGGCCATGGCCTGTTGGATGGGCCGCAGATCGGCCAGGGATCGCACTTTCATCGCGGGACGCATTGTCTCGCAAGCCTGCCCCGGGTGCGGCCATGGCGCGTGTCACACCAGCCCGCGCTCGGCCATCGACGTGCAGCCCGCGCGCGTGACGACAAAGTGATCCAGCACCCGGATGTCCAGCAGCGCCAATGCGGCCTTGAGGGTGCGCGTCAGCGCCTCGTCGGCACGCGACGGCTCGGCCGCGCCGCTGGGATGGTTGTGGGCCAGGATCACCGCCGCTGCGCCGTGGTGCAAGGCGCGCAGCGCCACCTCGCGCGGGTACACGCTGGTTTGGTCCAGCGTGCCGCGAAACAGCTCCTCCAGCGCGATGAGGCGGTGCTGGTTGTCCAAAAACAGCACGGCAAACACCTCGTGCCCGTGGTGCGCGAGCTGCAGGCGCAGCACGTCGGCCACCGCTGCCGGTGAATCCAGCACGGGCCGCTCGCGCAGCCGCTGCGCGAGCGCGCGGCGCACCATCTCGGTGACGGCCAGCAATTCTGCCCGCTTGGCCGGCCCCAGCCCTTTGACGGCAGCCAACTGCTCGGGCGTGGCCTGCAGCAGGCCGGCCAGGCCGCCAAAACGCGCCAGCAGCGCCTGCGCAAACTGCAGCACCGGCTGACCGGACAGGCCCGTGCGCAGCAGCAGGGCCAGCAACTCCGCATCCGCCAGTGCCTGCGGCCCGCGTGCCAACAGCTTCTCGCGTGGCCGGGCCGGTGGCGGCAGTTCACGCACCATGGTCATCCCCCTGTTGCCTACAATGCGCATTTTCGCGCAACGCCCTGCCTGCCATGCCTGTCGTCGAACCCGGCTCCTTTTTGACCCTGCACTACCGCCTGTGCGGACCGGATGGCACAGCGTTCATCGACACCTTTGGCGCCCAGCCGGCGACGCTGTCGCTGGGCGCGGGCGAGCTGTCGCCGGCGCTGGAGCAGCGCCTGCTGGGCCTGGCCGAGGGCACCCACACCGTGATCGACCTGCCCGCTGGCGAGGCGTTTGGTGCGCACCGGCCGGAGATGCTGCAGTGGGTGGCGCGCAAGCTGCTCGACGAGCTGGGGGATCCGCACGAGCGCTACGCCGTGGGCGACGTGGTGCAGTTTCCCACCCCCGATGGGCAGGGCCACTACGCCGGCGTGGTGCGCGAGGTGCGTGACGACGGGGCCGTGCTGTTCGACTTCAACCACCCGTTGGCGGGCCAACCGGTGCGCTTTGAGGTCCACATCATCGGGGTGCTGTGATGGGGGCGATGGTTCAGGAGGTGGTGCTGGCCGAGCCGCGCGGTTTTTGCGCGGGGGTGGACCGGGCCATCGAGATCGTCGAGCGGGCGCTGGCCAAATTCGGCGCGCCCATTTACGTGCGTCACGAGATCGTGCACAACCGGCACGTGGTCGACGACTTGCGCCGGCGTGGGGCGGTGTTCATCGAAGATTTGGCCGAAGTGCCACCGGGCGCGGTGTTGGTCTTTAGCGCCCACGGTGTCAGCCGTGCCGTGCAGGAGGAGGCTCAACGGCGTGGCTTTCGCGTCTTCGACGCCACCTGCCCGCTGGTGACCAAGGTCCACGTGGAGGTGGCCAAGCTGCGCCGCGAGGGCTACGAATTCATCCTCATCGGCCACGCGGGTCACCCGGAAGTGGAGGGCACCATGGGGCAGCTCGACGGTGGCATCCACCTGGTCGAAACGGTGGCCGACGTGGCGCGTGTGCAGCCGGCGCAGACCGAGCGCATTGCCGTCGTCACCCAGACCACGCTGAGTGTGGACGATACGGCCGACATCCTCGCGGCCATTCGCGCGCGCTTTCCGGCCCTGCGGGAGCCCAAGCAGCAAGACATCTGCTACGCCACGCAAAACCGCCAGGATGCCGTCAAGCAACTGGCGCAGCAGGTGGACGTGGTCATCGTCGTGGGCAGCCCCACCAGCTCCAACACCAACCGCCTGCGCGAGCTGGCGCAACGCTTAGGCGTGCCCACCTACATGGTGGACGATGCGTCGGAGCTGCGCGACGAGTGGTTTGCCGGTGCGCCGCGCGTGGGCGTGACGGCTGGCGCCTCCGCCCCGGAAGCGCTGGTGCAAGGGGTGGTGCAACGCCTCAAATCGCTTGGCGCCACCGCCGTGCGCCGCCTGGACGGCCCCGTCGAGGCGATGCGCTTTCCCCTGCCCAAGGGCTTGAAGGGCGTTTGAGGCGCGGGCGCGTGCGCGGACGTTGCCGGCTGGGCGCGGCGTGTGTGGGTCAAGCAGCGGACCATGCGGCCGACCAAGCCTCGGCTTGTGCGAGCACCGTCCGCACCGCGGCGTCCTGCAGGTCGGGCGGATAGCCGTATTTGCGTAGGATGCGCTTGACCAGCACCCGGAGCCGCGCGCGGGCCGATTCGCGGTGCGCCCAGTCGACAGTGATGTTCTCCTTCAGGCTCATGAGAAGTTCGTGGGCGATCACGCGCAGCTTTGCGTCGCCCATCACCTGCACCGCGGACTCGTTTTCGGCGAGCGCGTCGTAGAAGGCGATTTCCTCGTCGGACAATCCAGATGCTTCGCCCCGGCTTCGGGCCGCGCGGATGTCTTTGGCCAGCTGGATCAGCGCCTGCAACACCTCGGCGGTGGTGATGGCGTTGGCGTGGTAGCGCGCCACGGCATCTTGCAGCCGCTCTGAAAACGCCCGCGTCTCGACGATATTGGCCTTGCTGCGCGAGCGAATGCCGTCGTTGAGGAGCTTCTTCAAGGCCTCCAGTGCCAGGTTCTTCTTCTCCATCTGCTCAACTTCGGCGAGGAACTCGTCCGAGAGGATGGAAATGTCCGGGCTCTTGATGCCTGCGGCCTGAAGGATGTCCACGATCTCGGTGGAGACCACCGCACGGCTGACGATCTGCTGAATGGCCAGCTCGCGCTCCTGCAAAGTCTTGCCTGAACCGGTCGCGCTCTTGACCAGCGCGGCGCGGATGGCCTGAAAGAAGCCCACCTCCTCGCGCACCGCCCGGGCCTCATCGCTAGCCGCCGCCAGCGCGTAGGCCTTGGTAAGCGCGAGCACCGCGTCCGCAAAGCGCCGGTGCGCCGCCTTCTTGCCTTCCGGCGTCGTCTCTTGCGCCGCCCACTGTTGTTGCTGATCCAGAATCCACTCGATGGCACCGGCCATCATCGCCAGCCGCGTCTGCGGCGAACCATCGAGCCCGGCGCGGTAATCGAAGCCATGGAACATGTCGCGCACGATTTCGAGCTTCTCTTGCAGCACGGCCACCGCCTCGGCCTCGTCGATGCCGGTCTGCTCACGGTCACGCGGCGAATATTGAGCGAGAGTTGTGTATCGTTCTTTCTGTAAATTCCATTTTGCCGGTTGTCTGCTGGGCGGGGATCTCCGGCGCTACGCGCCTACGCTCCCCGCCCAGCAGACAGCGCGAGGGTGGGTCTGACGCCATGACTTCGAGAAAGGAGTGTAACCCTCATGGCAATACGAGTCGAAACCAACCCCTTGGAAGCCGCTTATGCGATCTTGCT
>NZ_VJOL01000015.1 GCF_007556705.1 Tepidimonas thermarum
GGTTTCCGCAATGCTCGCCGAACTCGACGACGAGTGGCTGACCGGCAAGGTCTATCTCAACTTCAACCTGTAACCCGGTTGTCATGACCACCCAACCGGAAATTTACAGAAAAGAGGTTGCACAATCGATGCAAGCGGCGCGCACTCGCTACACTCGATACCGATAGCGACTCATTACCCTTCGTTGTGCACACCATGACCCCCGCCGAGCAAGCCCTGCGCGACGCCGCGCTCGAATACCACCGCGTCCCCACCCGTGGCAAGATTGCCGTCACCCCGACCAAAGCGCTGTCCAACCAGCGCGACCTGAGCCTGGCCTACTCCCCCGGCGTGGCCTACCCGTGCCTGGAAATCGCCGCCGACCCCAACAAAGCCGCCGACTACACGAGCCGCGGCAACCTGGTGGGCGTGGTCACCAACGGCACGGCGGTGCTGGGCCTGGGCGACATCGGCCCGCTGGCTGGCAAACCCGTGATGGAGGGCAAAGGCTGTTTGTTCAAAAAGTTCGCCGGCATCGACGTCTTTGACATCGAGCTGGCCGAAAAAGACCCGGACAAGCTGGTCGACATCATCGCCGCGCTCGAGCCCACACTGGGCGGCATCAACCTGGAAGACATCAAGGCGCCGGAGTGCTTCACCATCGAGCGCAAGCTGCGCGAGCGGCTCAACATCCCCGTCTTTCACGACGACCAGCACGGCACGGCCATCATTGCCTCGGCGGCACTCATCAACGCGCTCGAGCTCACGGGCAAGGCCATCGGGGACGTGCGCATCGCGGTCTCGGGCGCGGGTGCTGCCGCCATCGCGGTGCTCGACCTGTTCGTGGCGCTGGGCGCGCGGCCCGAGCACATGCTGGTGTGCGACTCCAAAGGCGTCATCCACGACCAGCGCGAGGATGCGCTGGCTGGCCGCTTGGACGAATCCAAGCGCCGCTACTGCCGCCGCACCGACGCGCGCACCCTGGCCGATGCGGTGCGCGGCGCGGACGTCTTTTTGGGCTGCTCGGCGCCTGGCGTGCTCACCGCCGAGATGGTGCAGACCATGGCCGATCGGCCCGTCATCCTGGCCCTGGCCAACCCGGAGCCGGAGATCCGGCCCGAGGTCGCCAAAGCCGCGCGGCCCGACTGCATCATCGCCACCGGCCGCAGCGACTACCCCAACCAAGTCAACAACGTCCTGTGCTTCCCCTACATCTTCCGCGGCGCGCTGGACTGCGGCGCCACCCGCATCACCGAGGCGATGAAGCTGGCCTGCGTGCGCGAAATCGCCGCGCTGGCCAAGGCCGAAATCAGCGACGAGGTGGCTGCGGCCTACGCCGGGCAGGACCTGCAGTTTGGGCCGGACTACCTGATCCCCAAGCCGTTCGACACGCGCATGATCCTGCGCATCGCGCCGGCCGTGGCGCAAGCCGCGGCCGAATCGGGCGTGGCCACGCGCCCGATCGCCGACTTGGCCGCCTACCGCGACAGTTTGCAGCGCTTCGTCTACCAAACGGGCATCCTGATGCGGCCGATCTTCAACGCCGCCAAGGCCGCCGCCCCCAAACCCCGCGTGGCCTATGCCGATGGCGAGGATGAGCGCGCCTTGCGCGCGGCGCAGCTCGCACTGGAAGAAGGCATCGCACGCCCGATCCTGATCGGCCGCCCGGCGGTCATCGAAGCGCGCATCCGCAAGGCGGGCCTGCACCTGCGCCTGGGCGTGGACGCGGAAAACGTCAACCCCGAGGACGACCCGCGCTTTCGCCAGTATTGGGAGGCCTACCACCAGCTCATGAAGCGCAACGGCGCCACGCCCGAGGTGGCCAAGGCCGCGGTGCGCCGCTCCAACACCATCATCGGTTCGTTGATGCTGCACCTGGGCGACGCCGACGCGCTGATCTGCGGGTTGGTGGGCACCTACACCACGCACCTGGAGCGCATCGACAGCATCCTGGGCCGCCGCCCGGGCGCGTCGCTCTACGCCGCGCTCAACGCCGTCAACACCGACCGCGGGCCGATCTTCATCACCGACACCTACGTCAACGAGGACCCGACGGCCGAGCAGCTGGCCGAAATCGCCTCGATGGCCGCGCAGGAGGTGCAACGCTTTGGCATCGTGCCCAAGGTGGCGTTTTTGTCGCACTCCACGTTCGGCTCGTCCAAGCGCGCCAGCGCGCGCAAGATGCGGCAGGCACGCGACTTGTTCGTGGCCGCCCACCCGCAGATCGAGTGCGATGGTGAACTGCACGGTGATGCGGCGCTCGAACCCGAAATCCGCGCGCGCTTTCTGTCCGACTCGACGCTGAGCGGCAGCGCCAACCTGCTGGTCTGCCCCAACCTGGACGCCGCCAACATCCTCTACAACGTGATGAAGACCACCACCAGCGGCGGCGTGACGGTGGGCCCGATCCTGATGGGTGTCAACGGCACCGCGTACATCCTGACGCCGGCGGCCACCGTGCGCCGCGTGCTCAACATGACGGCGGTGGCCGCGGCAGCGGTGCAGCGCTGAAGACGGAACGACGGCACCGATGGGCTGGCACGCGCGGCTGGAGTTGCACGGCAGCATCGCCGGTGGGCGCAGCCGGCTCGCGTTCGCGCACGAGGGGCCACTGCGCGTGCTGCAGACGTTGCACCCGGAAGGCCCGGCGGTGGTGCATGCGGTGCTGGTGCATCCGCCCGGCGGCATCGTCGGCGGTGACGAGCTGGCCATCGACGTGCGCGTGCAGCCCGGCGCGCACGTACTGGTGACGACGCCGGGTGCCACGCGCTTTTACCGCAGCGACGGCGAGCGCGCGGCGCAGACGGTGCGCGCCCATGTAGAGGCTGGTGCGCGGCTGGAATGGCTGCCGGCGGAGACGATTGCCTACCCCGGCTGCATCGCGCGCAATGCCTTCGACGCCAAACTCGCCCCGGGTGCGCAGCTGCTGGCGTGGGAAGTGTGCGCGCTTGGCCTGCCGCAGGCCGGCGACCCGTTCGCTGCCGGTGTGCTGCAGCAGCGCATGGCCGTCGATGACGTCTGGCTCGACGAAGGGTGGCTGGACGCTGCCGACCGCTGGCTGCTCGACAGCGGCCCCGGCCTGGCCGGGCGTCGCACCCTCGGCACACTGGTGCTGGCGAGCGGCACCCCGTGGAACGAAGCTGAGCGCGAACGGCTGCTGGAGGCCGTACGCGCCGAACTGCCGGCCACGCTCGAGCCGGTGGCCGCCGGCGCCACTTGCCCGCACGAGCGTGTGCTGGTGGTGCGGGGGCTCGCTGAGGTGGTCGAGCCGTTGATGGTGCTGTGGCAGCGTTTACGCGCCGTGCTGCGCCAGCAGGCCTGGGGGCTGCAAGCGCCGCCTCTGCGGCTGTGGCGCGTCTGACCCGCTACAGCGCCACCATCGCGCGCACGCCTTGCGTGTCCATCTCATCGCCGCTGCCGCTGGCCACCACCGCGCCGCGCTCGAGGACCACGTAGCGGTCGGCAAGCTCGCGCGCGAAATCGTAGTACTGCTCGACCAGCAGGATCGCCATCGGCTCGCCGTCCAACCCCTGTCGCGCCAGCTGGCGCAGCACACGGCCTATGGCCTGGATGATGTTGGGCTGAATACCTTCGGTCGGCTCATCCAGCACCAACAGCCGCGGCCGCGCAGCCAGCGCACGCGCGATGGCGAGCTGCTGCTGCTGCCCACCCGAAAGATCCCCGCCGCGGCGGCCCTGCATATCCGCCAACACCGGAAAGAGCTCGAACAGCTGCGGTGGCAGCGGCGTGCCGGCCGGGCGGCTGGCCAGCCCCAGCAGCAGGTTTTCGCGCACCGTCAGGCGCGGGAAGATCTCGCGGCCCTGCGGCACGTAGCCGATGCCGCGGTGCGCGCGCTCGTGCACGGGACGGCGCGCCAGCTCCATGCCGTCGAAGGTGATGCAGCCCTGACGGATCGGCACCAGGCCCATCAGGCTTTTCAGCAGCGTGGTCTTGCCGACCCCGTTACGGCCCAGCACGACGGTGATCTCGCCGGCGCGCGCCTGCAGGCTGATGCCGCGCAAGATATGCGAGCCGCCGTAATACTGATGCACGTCGTCAATCACCAGCATAGCCGTCAACGTCCCAGATAAACCTCGATGACACGCGCATCGCGCGCCACCTGCTCGAACGGGCCTTCCGTGAGCACCGCACCGTCGCACAGCACGGTGACTTTGTCGGCAATCACCCGCACGAAAGCCATGTCGTGCTCCACCACCACCAGCGTGTGGCGACCCTTGAGCTTGAGCAGCAGCTGCGCGGTGCGCTCGGTCTCGTCGTCGGTCATGCCTGCCACGGGCTCGTCCAGCAGCAACACCTTGGGCTCCTGGGCCAGCAGCATGCCGATCTCCAGCCACTGCTTCTGCCCGTGGCTTAGCGTCCCTGCCGGCCGCTGGGCGGCATCCTCCAAGTGGATCAGCGCCAGCAACGCCTCAAGGCGCTGGCGCTGCGCCGCGCTGGGGCGAAAGGTCAGACTCGCGCGCACGCGCTTGTCGCCCGCCAGCGCCAGCTCGAGGTTCTCCCACACCGTCAGCGGCTCGAACACGGTGGGTTTCTGGAACTTGCGTCCCACCCCCAGCGCAGCGATCTGCGGCTCGCGGTAGCGCAGCAGGTCGATCGTGCTGCCCAGGAAGACGCTGCCGCGGTCAGGGCGCGTGCGACCGGTGATCACGTCCAGCATCGTCGTCTTGCCGGCGCCGTTGGGCCCGATGATGGCGCGCAGCTCGCCCGGCGCAATATCCAGGTTCAGACCCTTGAGCGCCTTGTAGCCATCGAAGCTGACCTGCACGTCCTCCAGATAGAGGATGCGCCCGTGGCTGGTGTCGATGGCGCCGGGCTGTACCGGGTGTGAGAACACCGCGGCGCGGTCGCCCCTGGCACCATCCTGCCCGGTGCGTTGCTGGGCGCGCCGCCAACGCTCGGAGCCGCTTTGCAGCAGGTCGGGGGTCATTCGTGACGCTCCCCGCCGCGGTAACCCACCCAGCGCCGCCACAGCCCCACCAAGCCCTGCGGCATCCACAGCGTTACCGCAACAAACAGCGCGCCCAGCGCGTAGAGCCACACCTCCGGTGCCACCACGGTCAGCCAGCTCTTGGCACCGTTGACCGCAAACGCCCCCACGATCGGACCCACCAGCGTGCCACGGCCACCCACTGCCGTCCACACCGCGATTTCGATGCTGGCCGCCGGGCTCATCTCGCGCGGGTTGATGATGCCGACCTGCGGCACATACAACGCCCCGGCCACCGCGCACATCACGGCGGACAGCGTCCAGATCGCGAGCTTGTAAGGCAGCGGGTCATATCCGCAAAACATCACCCGTCCCTCGGCATCGCGGATGGCTTGCAGCACGCGACCGAACTTGCTGGTCGTCAGCCAACGCGCCAGCAGGTAGCAGCCGATCAGCGCAAGGCCCGTGAGGGCGAACAGCGCCACGCGCGTCTGCGAGGTCGTGATCGGGTAGCCCAGGATGCGCTTGAAGTCTGTGAAGCCGTTGTTGCCGCCGAAGCCGGTCTCGTTGCGGTAGAACAGCAGCATCGCGGCGAATGTCAGGGCCTGCGTGATGATCGAAAAATAGACACCTTGGATGCGCGCGCGGAATGCGAAGTAGCCAAACACCCAGGCCAGCAGCCCGGGCACCAGCACGATCAGCACCAGGGTGGCCGCGAAGCTGTGCGACAGCGCCCAGTGCCACGGCAGCGCTTGCCAGTCGAGGAACACCATGAAGTCGGGCAGTTCGCTGCCGTAGTGGCCATCGGTACCGATCTGGCGCATCAGGTACATGCCCATCACGTAGCCGCCCAGCGCGAAAAAGAGCCCATGCCCGAGGCTCAAGATGCCGGTATAACCCCAGATCAGATCCAGCGCGAGCGCGCAGATGGCATAGCACATGATCTTGCCAAGCAGCGTGATCCAGTGGTCGCTCAGGTGCCAGACACTATCCGGCGGCACCGCGAGGTTCAGCAGCGGGGCCACCCCCGCCACCAGTATGAGGGCCAACCACAGCGCGTGCGCCCGCGGCGCCAGCAACCGCGGCCCGCGCGCTGCGGCCAGCCCCGCGCCTGAGGTCGAAGCGGTGATGCTCATGCCTGCCTCCCTTTGAGTGCAAACAGCCCCTGTGGCCGCTTCTGGATGAAGATCACGATCAGCACCAGCACGGCAATCTTGGCCAGCACCGCGCCGGCCCACCCCTCCAAAAGCTTGTTCAACAGGCCCAGCCCCATAGCCGCGAGCACCGTACCAGCCAGCTGCCCGACACCGCCCACCACCACGACCATGAACGAGTCGATGATGTAGCTCTGACCCAGATCTGGCCCGACGTTGCCAATCTGGCTCAGCGCCACACCCGCAAGCCCTGCCACGCCGGAGCCGAACGCGAACGCCAGCGCATCCACGCGACCGGTCGGCACCCCCATGCAGGCTGCCATCGGTCGGTTCTGCGTCACACCGCGCACGAACAGCCCCAGCCGCGTTCGCGCCAGCACCCACGCGACGGCGAGCAGTACCGCAGCAGCGAACACCAAAATCGCGATCCGGTTCCACGGCAGCACCAGCCCCCCGGGCACGGCGAGGGCTCCACTGAGCCAAGCGGGGTTTTCCACCGTGACGTTCTGCGCGCCGAACAGGCTGCGCACCGCCTGCATCAGGATCAGACTCAAGCCCCAGGTGGCCAGCAACGTCTCCAGCGGCCGGCCGTAGAGGTGGCGGATGACACCGCGCTCGATGGCCGCGCCGACCAGCGCCGTGGCGAAAAACGCCACGGGCAGCGCCGCCAGCACGTACCAGTCGAACCATTGCGGCCACAGCCGCGCGAACAGCTGCTGCACGACGTAGGTGGCGTAGGCGCCGACCATGATCAGCTCACCGTGCGCCATGTTGATGACGCCCATCAGGCCGTAGGTGATCGCCAGTCCGAGTGCCGCCAGCAACAGGATGGAGCCCAGACTCAACCCGGTGAACACCGTGCCACCGACCTCCGCCAGCGCCAGCGTGCGCTGCAGCGCCTGCTCGGCCTGACGCAGCGCGTGCACGACCGCCGGGTCGGTCTCCTGCGCGCGTTGCCGCTGCAACAGCGGCAGCGCCTGCCGCTCGCCGCTTTCGCCCAGCACGGCAGCGGCCGCGCCGCGCCGAACCGGATCGGCATCCGCGAGCTCCACCGCCGCCAGCGCCTGGGCCAGCAATGCCGCAGCGTGCCCATCCAGCGCAGGCTGGCGCTGCGGCGCCAACGCCGCGCGCAGCAGCGGTGCAAATGCCTCGTCCGGCTCCTCCAGCAGCGCGCGGCGCAGCGTCACCGCCGCCGCGCGCTGGCGCGCCACGTCCGCTTCCTGCAGGTCCAGCGCCGCCAGCGCCAGCGCCAGGGCAGCGCGCAGCCGGTTGTTCAGCAGCGGCGCCTCGGCCTCGGGCGGTATGGGCTCGATGGCGCCGCTGTCGGCACGCTGGCCCCGGGCATCGTCACGCTCAATCCAGACGCTGCCCTGGTGCACGCGCACGCGCTCGTCCTGCAGCGCACGCAGCAGCACCGCCGCAGCCGGGTCGGGCGCGGCGGCCAACTGCGTAATCGCCTGCACCCGTTCAGCCACCGTGCCCTCGGCCACCGCCAGCGCCTGGTCCCCTGTCAGTGCTGGGGCCAGCCGCGGCCACAGCACGAGCAGGCCAGCCAGCAGCGCCGCGACGAGCTGGCGCGATGCGCGTGTTGTCATACCCCACCTTCCTGGCTGCGTCAGGCCTTCTCCGGCACGTCTTTCTTCTTCTCATTGCCGGGAATGAACGGGCTCCACGGCTGCGCGCGGATCGGTCCTTTCGTCTTCCAGACGACGTTGAATTGACCGTCGGCACGCACCTCGCCGATGAACACCGGCTTGTGCAGGTGGTGGTTGCGCTCGTCCATCTTGACCTTGAAGCCACATGGGGCGTCAAAGGTCTGCCCGGCCATCGCAGCGATGACCTCATCCACCGCGGTGCTCTTGGCCTTCTCGACCGCTTGCTTCCACATGTGGATGCCGATGTAGGTGGCTTCCATCGGGTCGTTGGTCAGCGGCTTGTCTTTGTGGCCGGGGATGTTCTTCGCCTTGGCGTAGGCGGCCCACTTCTTGATGAAGGCGTCGTTGGCCGGGTTCTTGATCGACATGAAGTAGTTCCACGCCGCCAGGTGCCCGACCAACGGTTTGGTATCGACGCCACGCAACTCCTCCTCGCCGACGCTGAAGGCCACCACCGGCACATCGGTGGCCTTGAGGCCTTGGTTGCCCAGCTCCTTGTAGAACGGCACGTTGGAGTCGCCGTTGATGGTGGAAATGACGCAGGTCTTCTTGCCGGCGGCAGCGAACTGCTTGATCTTGGCGATGATGGTCTGGTAGTCACTGTGGCCAAACGGGGTGTACTCCTCCATGATGTCGGCCTCAGGAATGCCCTTGGACTTCAGGAACGCGCGCAGGATCTTGTTGGTGGTGCGCGGGTAGACGTAGTCGGTGCCAAGCAGCACAAAGCGTTTTGCACTGCCGCCGTCCTTGCTCATCAGGTATTCCACCGCGGGAATGGCCTGCTGGTTGGGCGCGGCGCCGGTGTAGAAGACGTTCTTGCTGAGCTCCTCGCCCTCGTACTGCACGGGATAGAACAACAGGCCATTGAGCTCCTCGAACACCGGCAGCACCGACTTGCGGCTGACCGACGTCCAGCAGCCGAACACCGCGGCCACCTTGTCCTGCGTCAGCAGCTGGCGCGCCTTCTCGGCAAACAGCGGCCAGTTGGAGGCCGGGTCGACCACCACCGGTTCGAGCTTGCGTCCGAGCACGCCGCCGGCGGCGTTGATCTCCTCGATGGTCATCAGTGCAATGTCCTTGAGCACCGTCTCGGAAATCGCCATCGTGCCCGACAGCGAGTGCAGGATGCCGACCTTGATGGGGCCGGACTGGGCGCGAGCCGACAGTGGGCCGAAGGCAGCCATGGCGGCGGCGGCGGACAGGGCCTTGAGCGTGGAGCGACGTTGCATCATGGTGGTTCTCCGCAGTTGAGGAAGCGATGGAAGGCATCGGACGCTTCCCATGCTAGGCAACGCGCCCCGCCGCGTCTGTACGCCGGATGGCGTACGCGCGCGCTGGCGCTACACCCCGCCGCCCGGGCGCAACTGCGGCACGCGCTGCAGCGCCAGCGCCGCTGCCGCGGTGCGCGTCTCCACGCCGAGCTTGGCGTGGATGCGCTCCAGGTGCTTCTTGACGGTGGCGGCGCTGGCCCCGACGATGTCGGCAATGTCACGGTTGATCTTGCCCTGCACGACCCAGTAGAGCACCTCGGCCTCGCGCGCGGTCAGGCCAAAGGTGCTCATCAGCGCCTCCAGTACGCTGGTGTCGGAGGTCTCCTGCATGACGATCAGCCAGTGGCCACCCTCGCTATCGGCACTGGTGTCGGACGGATCGTCCACGGAACGGTACAGCCGCAACGTCAGCCGCCGTGTGCCCTTGGTCAGCGTCAGGCGCGGCGGCTCCGCAGGCGCCGGGTAGCCGCGGCACAAGTCTGGCCCATAGCGGCGCAACCACTGCAGCACCGGCTCCGGCGTCACGGGCGACTCGGTGCCACAGTAGCGCCACAGCAGTTCGCGCGCCAGCGGCGTCTGCCACAGGAGCCGGCCGTCGCGCATGCGCACCGTGATCGTGGCAAAACCGAACGCATCCAGCGCGTTGCGCGCCTGCCGCTGCACCATCGATCCCTGCCGGATCTGGCGCGAGGTGCGCAGGTGTATGCCGATGCGCGCGATCACCTCCTGCGGCTTGACCGGCTTGGTCACATAGTCGACCGCTCCGGCCGCCAGCCCTTCGATCAAGTGCTCGGTTTCGGTCAGGCCCGTCATGAACAGAATCGGAATGCCGGCGGTGCGCTCGTCGGCCTTGAGCCGGCGCGCCACCTCGAAGCCATCCATGCCAGGCATCAGCGCATCCAGCAGGATCACATCGGGCCGCGCTTGGCGTGCGCGCTGCAGCGCGGTGGGCCCGTCGCTGGCCACCAGCACCGTGTAGCCGGTATCGTCCAGCATGTCCTGCAACGCCACCAGGCTCTCGGGCACGTCGTCCACGATCAGCACCAGTGGCCCGGTTTCACTCTCCAGCACGTGCGGTCGCATCGTCGCTTGCCTCCATCAGCCATCGCTCCAGCAGGTCGAACTCCAGCGCGCGCGCGGCCCGCCGCACCGCTTCCGCGCCGGGCAGGGGCGGCGCCTCATCCAGCAGCCGCAACACGCCGCGCGCCCAGCCCAGGCGCACACGCTCCAGCAGCGCCGCTCGCAGCGGCGGCGGCCACACGCGCAGCCCTGGGCATTCCGACACCACGGCAGGCGGCGGCAGCGTTGTAGGCACCGGCCCGGGCGCGGGTGCGGCGGCCACGACCGGGGCGGCCACCTCGGGGAGGTACAGCCGCAGCCGGAATGTCGTGCCCTGCCCCAGCGCGCTGCGCACGGTCAGCTCGCCTCCCATCAACTCGGTCAGCATGCGCGCGATCGTCAGCCCGAGGCCGGCACCGGCAGCGCGGCTGGCGGCCGCCCCACGGGCGAACGGTTCGAACACCCGCTCCAGCTCTGCGGCGCTCATGCCCGGACCGGTGTCGGTAACCTCGATGGTGGCAAGCTCCCGCGCCCAGGCCACGCGCAGCGTGACCGTGCCGGCGTCCGTGTAGCGCACCGCATTCCCCAGCAGATTGAGCAGCACCTGACGCAGACGCGCAGCGTCGGCGCGCACGGCTGCCGGCCAGCGCGGCGGGCCCTCCAGCTCGAAGCGCAGCCCCTTGGCGCGCGCCTGCGGTGCCAGGAGCGCGCCCACATCCTCAAGCAGAGCGCGCACGTCGATGGGGCGTATGTCCAGCGTCACGCGTCCGGCCTCGATGCGCGCCAGGTCCAGCGTACCCTCGATCAGTGACAGCACGTGCTCACCGGCGCGGTGGATCATCGCCAGTGCGTGGGCCTGGCGCTCTTGCAGCGTTTCGTCGCGCTGCAGCGACTGCACGTACAGCATGATGGCGCCCAGCGGCGTGCGCAGCTCGTGGCTGATGGCCATCAGGTAGCGGCTCTTGGCGTCATTGGCCTGCTCGGCGGCGCGGCGCGCGGCCTCGGCCTGCTCGCGCGCGCGCTGCAGCTGGGCATCGGTGCGGCGGTGGGCATCGATCTCGCGCAGCAACAGCCGCGTGTAGCGGTTGGACTCGCGCAGCGCCACGCGGCGGGCACGCTGCGCCAGCACCAGCCACCACACCACCCCCGCTGCCAGCGCCAACAGCACCCCGTAGACCTTGCGGTAGGCTTCGTGGATCAGCGTCACCGGGGCCCCCAGCGCCTGCGCCTGGCGCAGATCCTGCTGCGCCAGCAGCGCCAGCAGCCCGGCCAGCACCAGTGCGGTCGCCGCCAGCAGCACGACGTAGTGCGCCACCCCGGCGTCCACGTAGGGCTGCCAACGCCGTGGCAGCCAGCGCCGCAGCCAGGCGCGCAGCTGCGTGCCCAGGCGCGCATGTGGCTTGCAGGCGTCGCCGCAGCGCGCATCCAGCGTGCAGCACAACGAGCAGATCCAGCCACCGTAGGCCGGACAGCGCGCCATGTCCGGCCCTTCGTATTCGCCCTGGCACACGACACAGCGCAGGGCCACCGGCGCGCCAGCAGGCGCGCCCGCCGCGTCGCCAGCCACCGCCGGGTCGGGCCCACGCGCCAGATGATGGCGGCCGCGCGTCCAGGCACCCAACAGCACCGTGAGGCCAAACGCCGCCCCCATCGACACCAACGCTGAGAACGCCTGCGCGAGCGCGCCGAATGCGCCGACATGCGCCGCCACCCCGAGCAGCGAGGCGCCGACCATCGCGCCCACACCGACCGGGTTGATGTCCACGAGGTGCGCTCGACGGAACTCGATGCCGCGCGGCGACCAGCCAAGCGGCTTGAGCACCAACAGATCCGCCGCCACCGCAACCAGCCACGCCAGCGCCACGTGCGCATACAAGCCCAGCACCGCCCCCAGCGCGTGAAAGACATTCATCTCCATCAACAGCCAGGCCAGTGCGATGTTGAACACCATCCAGACCACACGTCCGGGATGGTGGTGCGTCAGGCGCGACCCGCGTAGGCGTTGGTAACGTTGATCTTGAGTTGCGAGACGACGACGAACAACGCCGTGGCCGCCACCGCCCAGCCGGGCGTCAGCAGGTGCTCGTAGGCGACGCGGTACATCTGGTTCGGATCCACCGCGTGCGCGGCGTCCACCCCGTGCTCCAAAGCCAGGTGTGCGAGCCACGCCCCGGCCAGCATCTTGAGCACCCCAGGCACCACCCAGCCCGGACCACCGACAGCCACCGCCAGCCACCAACGCCAGCGCCGACCGGGCCGCTGCGGTGGCATGAAGCGCAAGTAGTCGGCCTGCTCGCCCATCTGCGTCACCAGCGCCAGCGCCACCGTCAGCGCCGCACCGAAGCGGTGCCCATCGAACCCATCGGCGGCCAAGACCGCACCATCGCGGTGCAGCCAGCGCGCCACCGACCCCGGGTCCTGCACCAGGACCGCCATCCACGGCAGCAGCATCAGCGCCAGCCACAGCGGCTGCGTCCACAGTTGGAAACGCCCAATGAGCGTCACCCCGTGCGTCGCCAGCGGAATCACCACCAGCGCACTCAGCAGGTAGCCCCACGTGGGCGAGATGCCCAGCGCCAGCTCCAGCGCGTAGGCCATCACCGCCGCCTCCAGCGCGAAGAAGATAAACGTAAAGGTGGCGTAGATCAGCGAGGTCAGCGTCGAGCCGAGATAACCGAAGCCCGCGCCACGCGTCAGCAGGTCCATGTCCACGCCATGGCGCGCCGCGGCGACGCAGATGGGCCAGCCCACCAACGCCATGACGATGCCCGCCACCAGGATCGCCGCCACGGCGTTGACGACGCCAAACTGCAACATCAGCGTGGCGCCAACCGCCTCGAGCACCAGGAATGAGGCGACGCCGAACGCCGTGTTGGCCACGCGCGCGGCGCTGAAACGGCGAAAGCGCCGTGGCGTGTAGCGCAGCGCGTAGTCCTCCAGCGTCTCGCTGGCGACCCAGCGGTGGTAGGCGCGGCGCACCGGCGCGATCGGCGCCGAGGGTGCCGGGCGCGGCTCGACGTTGGCGCAGGCAGGTGGCATACGCGGCTCACTTGCAGCTTTCGTGCCACGCCGCGACAGGCTGGCACGGCACTTGCTGGCGCATCGATCATGGACCTGACCCCACGCGAAAAGGACAAGTTGCTGATCTTCACGGCCGCGCTGCTTGCGGAGCGACGCCGGGCCCGGGGGCTCAAACTCAACTACCCGGAGGCGGTGGCGCTGATCAGCGCGTTCGTGCTGGAAGGCGCGCGCGAGGGCAAGACGGTGGCGCAGCTCATGAGCGAAGGACGCCAGGTGCTGACGCGAGACGACGTGATGGACGGCGTCGCCGAGATGATTCACGACATTCAGATCGAAGCCGTCTTCCCTGACGGCACCAAATTGGTTACCGTGCACCAGCCCATCTCGTAACACCCCCTTCGACACCAGGAGATGTTTCCATGATACCTAACGACTTACCCTCGTTGCGCGCACCGGTCCTTCGGCATGTTTCCCACGCAGTGGTGGGCGCGGGCCTTTGGCTGGCGGCCCATGCAGCGTTGGCCCACACCGGAGCCGATGCAGGCGCCCACCACGGCTGGATGGCGGGCCTGATGCATCCCTGGACCGGGCTGGATCACCTGATCGTCATGCTGGCCGTTGGCGTCTGGAGCGCACTGACCACCCAGCGCGTCTGGCTGGCGCCGCTGAGCTTTGCCAGCGTGCTGTGGCTGGGCGCCTGGAGCGCGCAACTGGGCCTGACCGTGCCGGCGGTGGAGCCGATGATCGTCACCTCCATGGTGGTGATCGGGGTGTTGATCGCGCTGCAGGCTGCCTGGCCGGCCCCAGTGGTCGCAGCGATCGTGGCGGGCTTCGCCTGGTTTCATGGCGCCGCGCACGGGCAGGAGCTGCTGGGCCACGCGGCGTTGGCCGGCATGGTGGTGAGCACGGCCATCCTGCACGCGCTGGGTATCGCCATCGGCATGGCCTTGCGCCGTTGGCACGCCTGGGCGCCACGAGCTGGGGGCGCGCTGGTCGCCCTGGCGGGCCTGTACACCTTGCTCACCCGTTGAGTTGCCTGCGATGACGGCTCCCGACTATCCGATCCCGGGCGAGCTTCAGACAGCCGACGGCGAACTCGCGCTCAACCCCGGTCGCCCCGCCATCACTTTGGTGGTGCGCAACACCGGCCAGCGCCCGATCCAGGTTGGCTCGCACTACCACTTCGCAGAAGTGAATGCGGCGCTGGCGTTCGACCGCGCCGCCGCCCGCGGCATGCGTTTGAACATCGCCAGCGGCACGGCGGTGCGCTTCGAGCCGGGGCAGCAGCGCACCATCGAGCTGGTGCCCTTCGGCGGCGCACGGCAGGCATGGGGTTTTCGCGGTCTGGTCAACGGGCCGCTGGACGATGACGCACACGGAGGCTGAGGCACGATGGCCACGATCTCGCGCCGCGCGTACGCGGAAATGTTCGGCCCCACGGTGGGCGACCGGGTGCGCCTGGCCGACACCGAGCTGTGGGCCGAGGTGGAAGCGGACCTCACGCTGCGTGCCGGCGGCTACGGCGAGGAGGTCAAGTTCGGCGGCGGCAAAACGATCCGCGACGGCATGGGCCAGAGCCCGCGCAGCCGGGCACAGGGCGCAGTGGATCTGGTCATCACCAACGCGCTGATCATCGACCACTGGGGCATCGTCAAGGCCGACATCGGCGTGCGCGACGGCCTCATCGTCGCCATCGGCAAGGCGGGCAACCCCGACACGCAGCCGGGCGTTGACATCGTCATCGGCCCCGGCACCGAGGTGCTGGCCGCCGAAGGCATGATCGTCACCGCGGGAGGCTACGACAGCCACATTCACTTCATCTGCCCGCAGCAGATCGAGGAAGCGCTGATGTCGGGCATCACGACCATGACCGGCGGCGGCACCGGCCCGGCCACCGGGACCAACGCCACCACCTGCACACCAGGGCCTTGGCACATCGAGCGCATGCTGCAAGCCGCCGAGGCATTCCCGATGAACCTGGGTTTCCTCGGCAAGGGCAACGCCAGCCGCCCCGAGGGTCTGCGTGAGCAGATCGTGGCCGGCGCGATCGGCCTGAAGCTGCACGAGGATTGGGGCTCCACGCCCGCCGCGATCGACACCTGCCTGTCGGTGGCGGAGGAAACCGACACCCAAGTCGCGATCCACACCGACACGCTCAACGAAAGTGGCTTCGTCGAGGAAACGCTTGCAGCCATGCGGGGCCGCACCATCCACGCCTTCCACTGCGAAGGGGCGGGCGGCGGCCACGCTCCCGACATCCTGCGCATCGTCGGCGAAGCGCACGTACTGCCGTCCTCCACCAACCCGACGCGGCCCTACACCATCAACACGCTGGACGAGCACGTGGACATGCTGATGGTCTGCCACCACCTCGACCCGGCCATCGCGGAGGATCTGGCGTTTGCGGAAAGCCGTATCCGCAAGGAAACGATCGCCGCCGAGGACATCCTGCACGACCTGGGCGCCATCAGCATCATGAGCAGCGACAGCCAGGCCATGGGCCGCGTCGGCGAAGTCATCCTGCGCACCTGGCAAACCGCGCACAAAATGAAGGTGCAGCGCGGCTGGCTGGCCCCGACGCCGGGACGCGCACACGGCGTCGAGCACGAGCCGCGCAACGACAACTTCCGCATCAAGCGCTACGTGGCCAAGTACACCCTCAACCCGGCGATCGCGCATGGTGTGGCGCACGTCATCGGTTCGGTGGAGGTCGGCAAGTGGGCCGACCTGGTGCTGTGGAAGCCGGCCTTCTTCGGCGTCAAGCCTGCCGTCATCGTCAAGGGCGGCATGATCGCTGCTGCCGCAATGGGCGACCCCAACGCCTCGATCCCGACGCCGCAGCCGGTGCATCTGCGCCCCATGTTCGGCGCCTTTGGCGCGGCGGTGTCCCGCACGTCGCTGACCTTCGTGTCGCAGGCGGCGCTGGCCGCGGGGGTTGGCGAGCGTTATGGCCTTCGCAAGTCGCTGGTGGCGGTGCACGGCTGCCGTGGCATCGGCAAGCGCGACATGGTGCTCAACGACCTTGCCCCCGTGATGGAGATCGACCCGCAGACTTACGCCGTGCGTGCCGACGGCGAGCTGCTGGTGTGCGAACCGGCGGCGGTGCTGCCGATGGCGCAGCGCTACTTTCTCTTATGAACGCGCAGGTGTGATCGTGGCCGCTGACCTTGCGACAACCCCGCTGCTGGCCACGCGCGTACTGCCGCGCGGTGGCGGGCTGGCGCCCGCGCTGCTGACGCGCGCCCCGGCGCTGGTGCTGGACTGGGCGCAACGCCAGCGCAGCCGCTTCGAGGCCACCGACACGCTCGGACGGCGCGTTGGCGTCGTGCTGCCGCGCGGCACCGTGCTGCGCGGCAGCGACGCGCTGGTGCTGACCAATGGCGACCTGCTGCGTGTCGAGGCAGCGCCGGAGCCGCTGCTGCGTGTCACACCATGCCCGCAACACGGCACGCCAGGGGACCTGCTGAGGGCCGCCTACCACCTCGGCAACCGGCACGTCGCGCTGCAGATCGCTGCGGACCACCTGCAGCTGGAGCGCGACCACGTGCTCGCCGACATGCTGCGCGGGCTGCACCTCGACGTCACCGAGGTCGAGGCGCCGTTCGAGCCAGAGACCGGCGCCTATGGCCACCACGGTTCCACGCATCGGCATGGTCACGGTCACGACCATGAACACGACCCGATCGCGTCCGTCGACAACGGGCACCGGCATGCGCCCTGACCCACTGCCGCCGCAGGGCGGCGCGGCCGCGGCCGATGACGACGCCCTGTTGGCGCTGCTGTGGCTGGCCTCGCCGGCGCTGCCGCTGGGGGGTTTTTCATACTCCGAAGGGCTGGAGGCGGCCGTCGAGATCGGCCTGGTGCACGACGAGGCCAGCGCCGCCGACTGGCTGCGGGCGCAGCTGGAGCTGGCACCGGCACGCGCCGACCTCGCGATCATCGCGGCGGCGCTGCCTGCGTGGCGACAGGCCGACTGGGACGGCTTGCGTGCGCTGGACGGCTGGGTGATGCGCACGCGCGAAAGCGCCGAGCTGCGCCTGCAGACCGAACAGCAAGGCCACGCCGTGGTGCAGTGGCTGCACAGCCTCTCGCCCGAGCTACAGCCCTGTCCGCCGCCCGCGCACGTGCCACCGGACCTGCGCCAGCCGAGCTATCCAGTGGCCTTCGCCTGGGCGCTGGCCAGCCTTACACCACCAACGCTGCCGGTGGCACGCGCGCTGCTGGCGGCGGGCTTTGCCTGGTGCGAGTCGATGGCGCAGGCCGCCATCAAGGCCGTGCCGTTGGGCCAGGCCGCCGGCCAGCGCCTGCTGGCACGGCTGCGCGCGGCGCTGCCGGCGCTCGTCGCGCGGGCCGCCGCGCTGCCGGCTGCGAGGCGCCAGTCGTTCACGCCGATGCTGGCAATCCTCTCGGCCCGCCACGAAACCCAGTACAGCCGCCTTTTTCGCTCATGAACACCACCCTTACAGCCGCCCCGCTGCACACCATTCCCGGCCGCACCAAGCCGATGCCGCCGCTGCGCGTCGGCATCGGAGGCCCGGTCGGCTCCGGCAAGACCACGCTGCTGGAGATGCTTTGCAAGGCGATGCGCCAGCGCTACGACCTCGTGGCCATCACCAACGACATCTACACCAAGGAGGACCAGCGCCTGCTGACGGTCAGCGGCGCCCTGCCACCGGAGCGCATCCTCGGCGTGGAAACGGGCGGCTGTCCGCACACCGCAATACGTGAGGACTGCTCGATCAACCTGGAGGCGATCGATCGCATGCTGCGGCGTTTTCCGGACGCCGACATCGTCTTCGTCGAAAGCGGCGGCGACAACCTCGCCGCCACCTTCAGCCCCGAGCTGTCGGACCTGACGATTTACGTCATCGACGTAGCCGCTGGCGAAAAGATTCCGCGCAAGGGCGGCCCCGGCATCACCAAAAGCGACCTGTTCGTCATCAACAAAATCGACCTCGCCCCCCACGTCGGGGCCAACCTCGAGGTCATGGCCGCGGATACCGCGCGTATGCGGCCCGATGCGCAGCGCCGCCCCTGGGTCATGACCAACCTGAAGACCCTGCAGGGATTGGACGAGGTGGTGGCGTTCATCGAGCGGCGCGGGCTGCTCGACACCCCGGCCTGAGTGCGCAACAGCGGCCGCGCTACACTCGTGCGGTCAGCCCTTACCGCACCAGCCCAATGCCTGCCGACCCCACACCCTTGGACCCCGCGCTGCTCGTGGCCGCCGCGGCGGTGCTGGGGCTGGTGATCGGCAGCTTTCTCAACGTCGTCATCCACCGCCTGCCGCGCATGCTGGAGCGCCGCTGGGCGGACGAATGCGCCGCCTATGCCGCCACCAGCGCCGCTGCCCAGCCAACCGCCGAGGCTGGGCCCGCCAGCGCCAACACCCGCGCCGGCACCGGGGCGGGTATGGGCGCCGGGGCTGACGGCACGCCGGCGCGCTACAACCTGCTCGTGCCGCGCTCCCACTGCCCGGCGTGCCAAACCCCCATCCGCTGGTACCACAACATCCCGCTGCTGGGCTGGATGGTGCTGCGCGGCCGCTGCGCCGCCTGTGGCGCAGCCATCGGCTGGCGCTACCCACTGGTGGAGCTGCTCACCGGCGTGGCCTTTGCCTGGGTCTGTGGCCGCTACGGGGCCAGCGCGGCCACCGTGGCGTGGTGGGCGTTTGCGGCCACGGTGCTGGCGCTGGCCTTCATCGACTGGGACACGACCCTGCTGCCCGATGATCTGACGCTGCCGCTGGTGTGGGGGGGACTGGTCGCTGCGGCGCTGGGCTGGACGGGGGTGGCGCTGCCCGATGCGCTGTGGGGCGCGGTGGCGGGCTACACCAGCCTCTGGAGCGTCTATTGGGCCTTCAAGCTGCTCACCGGCAAGGAGGGCATGGGCTATGGCGACTTCAAACTGCTGGCGGCGCTGGGCGCGTGGTTGGGCTGGCAGGCACTCATCCCCGTGGTGCTGGTGGCGTCCGCCCTGGGCGCCCTGGTGGGGCTGGCCATGAAGGCCGCCGACACGCTGCGCGAGGGCCGCTACGTGCCGTTTGGGCCGTTTCTGGCCTTTGGTGGCTTGCTGGTGTGGGCGCTGGGGCCGCAGCGGCTGCTGGGCCTGTTGGGGCTGTGATGGCACCGCCCCTGCGCATCGGCCTGACCGGCGGCATAGGCAGCGGCAAAAGCACGGTGGCCGCGATGCTGGCCGAACTCGGCGCGCCGGTGGTGGATGCCGATGCGCTGTCGCGTGCCAGCACGGCCCCGGGCGGCGCCGCCATCGAGCCCATCCGGCGCGCCTTCGGCGCCGACTTCATCACCCCGGCCGGCGCGCTGGACCGCGACCGCATGCGCGCCCTGGTGTTTGCCGATCCACAGGCCAAGGCGCGGCTCGAGGCCATCATCCACCCGTTGGTGCGCACCGAAATCGACCGCCGCGTCGCCGCCTGCGCGGCCGATGCCATCGTGCTCGACCTGCCGCTGCTGGTCGAATCCGACGCCTGGCGCACGCGCTGCGACCGCGTGTGGGTGGTGGACTGTGCACCCGAGACGCAGATCCGCCGCGTCATGGCGCGCAACGGCTGGCCGCGTGAACAGGTGCTGGCGGTGCTGGCCCAGCAGGCCAGCCGGTCGCAGCGGCTGGCCGCGGCCGACGTGGTGATCGACAACGACGGCATCGACCTCGACACGTTGCGCGCGCGCGTGCGCCAAGCGTGGGAGCGGCGGGGATTGCCGCTATGATGCCCGCGTGATCCTCTACGAATACCCCTTCAACGAGCGCATCCGCACCTACCTGCGCCTCGAGCACCTGCTGCACCGGCTGGCCACGCTGGTGGCGCGCGAGCACCCGCTGGATCACCACTTCGCGATCCAGACGCTGTTCGAGATCGTGGAAGTGGGCGCACGCGCCGACCTCAAAACCGAAATCCTCAAGGACCTGGAGCGGCACAAGCACGTGTTCAACGGGTACCGGGGCAACCCCGCCATCTCCGAGGTGGCGCTGGACCAGCTCATCGCCCGCATCGACACCTGCTACGCCGCGCTGCGCGACGACGAAGGCAAGGCCGGTCATGCGCTGGCAGGCATCGAATGGCTGACGGCGATTCGCAACCGCATCACCATCCCGGGGGGCACCTGTGCCTTCGACCTGCCGGCCTACCACGATTGGCAACACCGCCCGGCGGCGCAGCGGCAGGCAGACCTGGCGCGCTGGGCGGGCGAGATCGCCTGCCTGGCCGAGCCGGTGCAGCTGCTGCTGGGGCTGCTGCGCGAGTCGGGGCTGGCGCAAAAGGTGTACGCCAGCCGCGGCCAGTTCCAGCAAAGCCTGCCGCAAAACCGTACCTTCCAGCTGCTGCGCGTGTGGCTGGACCCGGCGCTGGGGCTGATTCCGGAAATCAGTGGCAACCGGCTGCTGTTTTCGGTGCGGCTGCTGCGGCGCACCGAGGATGGCCGGCTCGAGCACGCCGCCGATGCCGACGCCGAGTTCGAAGTTCACCTGTGCGCATGAGCCCCAAGGGCCCCCGATGACCACACCGTTTCCAGCCCGTACCGTGACCTGCCCCACCTGCGGCGGGCCGTCGCGCTACGCCCCGGACAACCCGTGGCGCCCGTTTTGCTGCGAGCGCTGCAAGCAAATCGACCTGGGCGCCTGGGCCAGCGAGCACTTTCGCGTGCCCGACCCGACGCCGCCCGACCCCGGCGCACAAGGGGATGGCACGCGGCTGCATTGACGCCACAGGCGGCTGCAGCCCGCCGTCAACGCGGGCGGTGTGGCGGCGGATGGTGCGCCAACGCGTCCAGCAGCGGCACCGTGCCCGGCAGGATCGGCGCCACCGTCACCGGCAGCGTCTGCCAGGCATAGCGCTGGCCCTCGTGCATGTGCAGCGCGCCGTGCCAGTCGTACACGCAGCACACCTGCAGGCACACGCGCGCATGCGGGTAATCGGCGTGCAGCACGCGCCACGGGTGCGCGGCGCCGATGGTCACACCGATTTCCTCCTGCAGCTCGCGCCGCAGCGCCTGCTCCAGCGTCTCACCCGGCTCGATCTTGCCGCCGGGGAACTCCCAATACCCCGCATAGGCCTTGCCGGGCGGCCGCGTCGTCAGCAACAAGCGGCCCGCGGCGTCGATGAGCACGCCCACCGCCACGTCCACCACCGGGCGCGGCCCGGGCGCACGCGGCCGGTCGGGGTCGATGACCAGCAACCCGGGCGCGCCGGCGTCGGCCGGGGTGCTCACGCCCCCTCCTGCGACCAGCGAGCGGCCCAGTCGCGCGCAAACTGGTACGCCACGCGGCCGCTGCGCGAGCCACGCTCCAGCGCCCAGACCAGTGCGTGCGGGCGCGCGGCTTCGATCGCCGACTCCCCCAGGCCGTAGTGCGTCAGCCACTGGCGCACCACGCTCAGGTATTCGTCCTGGCTGAAGGGGTAGAAGCTCACCCACAGCCCAAAGCGCTCGGACAGCGAAATCTTTTCCTCCACCGCCTCGCCGGGGTGCACCTCGCCGTCATCGGTGTGGGTGTAGCTGAGGTTCTCCCGCATGTACTCCGGCAGCAGGTGGCGCCGGTTGCTGGTGGCGTAGATCAGCACGTTGGGGCTGGCCGCAGCCACCGAGCCGTCCAGGATCGACTTGAGCGCCTTGTAACCCGACTCGCCTTCCTCGAAACTGAGGTCGTCGCAAAAGACGATGAAACGCTCGGGCCGCGGCGCCACCACGTCCACGATGTCCGGCAGGTCGGTCAGGTCGGCCTTGTCCACCTCGATCAGGCGCAGGCCCTGCGCGGCGTAGGCATTGAGGCAGGCTTTGATCAGCGAGCTCTTGCCCGTGCCGCGCGCGCCGGTGAGCAGCACATTGTTGGCCGGCAGCCCCTGCACAAAGCGCTCGGTGTTGCGCTGCACCTTGGCCTTTTGGTCGTCGATCTCGCGCAAATCGTCCAGCCGGATCGGGGCCACGTGGCGCACCGGCTCGAGCACGCCGTGGGCACCACGCTTGCGGTAGCGAAAGGCAACCGAGGCGTTCCAGTCCGGCGCCCCCAGCGGCTGCGGCAGGATGGACTCCAGGCGGGCGACCAGCGCCTCCACCCGCATCAGCACCCGCTCGAAATGCTCGTTCATGGCCGTCAACTGCGGTAATCGGCGTTGATGCTCACGTAGTCGTGGCTGAGGTCGCAGGTCCAAACCGTCTCGGCGACCGCGCCCCGGCCCAGGTCCACGCGCACGGTGATTTCGCTTTGCCGCATCACGCGCTGGCCATCCTCCTCGCGGTAGGCGGGGTGGCGCCCGCCACGGGTGACCACGTGCACATCGTCCAGGTACAGCTCGATGCGGCCCTGGTCCAGATCGTCGATGCCCGCGTAGCCCACCGCGGCCAGGATGCGGCCGAGGTTGGGGTCGCTGGCGTAAAACGCGGTTTTGACCAGGGGCGAATGCGCCACCGCGTACGCGACCCGCAGGCATTCGTCGGCGTCGCGGCCGCCTTCGACGCGCACGGTGATGAATTTGGTCGCGCCCTCGCCATCGCGCACGATGGCGTGCGCCAGGGTGCGCGCCACCTCGGTCACCGCTGCCAGCAGCGCCTGCCCTGCGGGGCTGTCGAGCAACTCAATGCGCGCCAGCGGCGCGCGCCCGGTGGCCATGACGACGAACGAATCGTTGGTCGAGGTGTCGCCATCCACCGTGATGCGGTTGAACGAGCCGTCCGCCGCGCGGCGCGCCAGCGCGTCGATCAGGCCCGGCGCCAGCGGCGCATCGGTGGCGACGAACCCGAGCATCGTGGCCATGTTGGGCCGGATCATGCCAGCGCCTTTGGCGATGCCGGTGACGGTCACCGGCACGCCTTCGATGAGGATGCGCCGGCTGGCCGCCTTGGGCACGGTGTCGGTGGTCATGATGCCCTCGGCCGCGCGCAGCCAGTGCGCCCCGTCCGGCGCGGCATCGGCCAGCGCCGCCGGCAGCCCGGCCAGGATGCGCGGCACGGGCAACGGCTCCATGATCACCCCAGTGGAAAACGGCAGGATCTGCTGCGGCGCAAGATCGAGCTTTTGCGCCAGCGCGATGCACACGGTGTGCGCATCGACCAGGCCCTGCTCGCCCGTGCCGGCGTTGGCGCAGCCGGTGTTGATGACCAGCGCCCGCACGCCCATACCCGCCGCCAGGTGTTCGCGGCAGACCTGCACCGGCGCGGCACAGTAGCGGTTGCGGGTGAACACGCCGCCCACCGCCGCGCCCTCATCCAGCAGCATCACGGTCAGGTCCTTGCGGTTGGGCTTGCGCACGTGCGCCTCGGCCACGCCCAGGCGCACGCCGGCCACGGGCCAGAGTTGGTCGGCGCTCGGTACGGTCCAGTTGACGGCCATGGTATCGGTTCCCCTTGGGTCTCAGGTCAGTTTGCCGTGGCAGTGCTTGTACTTCTTGCCGCTGCCGCAGGGGCAGGGATCGTTGCGGCCCACGCGCGCCACACCGGCGCCAGCCGAGCGGCTGAGCAGCCCCTGGTCGGCGGTGGTTTCGGCTTCGCCGGTCTCGGTGGGGGCGGTGTAGGTGACGTTGCTCAGGCGCTCGGCGTCCTGCTCCATGCGCTCGGCAGCGTCGCTGACCTGCTCGGGCGACTGCACCCGCACGTTCATGAGGATGCGCGTCACCTCGTCGCGCACGCTGTCGAGCATCAGGCCAAAGAGCTGGAAGGCTTCGCGCTTGTACTCCTGCTTGGGCTGCTTTTGCGCATAGCCGCGCAGGTGGATGCCCTGGCGCAGGTAGTCCAGCGCGCTGAGGTGATCGCGCCAGTGGCTGTCCAGCGTCTGCAGCAGCACCACGCGCTCAAAGGGCGTAAACGCCGCGCGTCCCGCCAGGGCAACCTTGGCCTCGTAGGCGGCGTGCCCGGCCTCGACCACCCGACGCACGATGTCGTCGTCGTCCATCGCCTCGGCTTTTTGCACCTCACCCACCAGGTCCAGCGTCAGGCCATAGGTCTCGGCCAGGGCCTGCTGCAGGCCCGGCAGGTCCCACTGCTCCTCGACGCTGCCGGCGGGCACGTAGCGGCGCACCAGATCGGTCAGCGCCCCTTCGCGCAGCGCCGCCACCTGGGCCGACAGGTCCTCGGCGTCGATGATGTCGTTGCGCTGTTGGTAGATGACCTTGCGCTGGTCGTTGGCGACGTCGTCGTACTCCAGCAGTTGCTTGCGGATGTCGAAGTTGCGCGCCTCGACCTTGCGCTGCGCGCTCTCGATGGAGCGGGTGACGATGCCAGCCTCGATCGCCTCGCCCACGGGCATCTTGAGGCGATCCATGATCGCGCGCACCCGGTCGCCGGCAAAGATGCGCATCAGCGGGTCGTCCAGCGACAGGTAAAAGCGCGACGAACCCGGGTCGCCCTGGCGCCCGGCGCGGCCGCGCAGCTGGTTGTCGATGCGGCGGCTTTCGTGCCGCTCGGTGCCGATGATGCGCAAGCCGCCCAAGGCCTTGACCTTTTCGTGGTCGGCCTGCCATTGCGCGCTCAGCGCCTCGATGCGCTGCGCCTTGGCGGCGGCATCCAACGTCGTGTCGGCCTCCACCGCGGCGATCATCTTTTCCAGGTTGCCCCCAAGGACGATGTCGGTGCCGCGACCCGCCATGTTGGTGGCGATGGTGATCGCACCCGGGCGGCCAGCCTGGGCGATGATGTCGGCCTCGCGCGCGTGCTGCTTGGCGTTGAGCACCTCGTGCGGCAGCCCTTCGCGCTGCAGCATCTGCGACAGCAGTTCGGAGTTTTCGATCGACGAGGTGCCCACCAACACCGGCTGGCCACGCTCGTGGCACTCGCGGATGTCGGCAATGACGGCCATGTACTTTTCGGCCATCGTCTTGTAGACGCGGTCCTGCTCGTCGCGGCGTTGGCTCGGCCGGTTGGGCGGGATGACCACCGTCTCCAGGCCGTAAATCTCCTGGAACTCGTAGGCCTCGGTGTCGGCCGTGCCGGTCATGCCGGCCAGCTTGTCGTAGAGGCGGAAGTAGTTCTGGAACGTGATCGAGGCCAGCGTCTGGTTCTCGGGCTGGATGGGCACGCCCTCTTTGGCCTCCACCGCCTGGTGCAGGCCATCGCTCCAGCGCCGCCCCACCATCAGGCGGCCGGTGAACTCATCGACGATGATGACCTCGCCGTTTTGCACCACGTAGTGCTGGTCGCGGTGGTAGAGGTGCTGCGCCTTGAGCGCCGTGACCAGGTGGTGCAGCAGCGTGATGTTGGCCGGGTCGTAGAGCGACGCCCCCTCGGGCAGCAACCCCGCGCGCGCCAGCAACTGCTCGGCGTGCTCGTGCCCCTGCTCGGTCAGGTGGATCTGGTGCGACTTTTCGTCCACCGTGAAGTCGCCCGGCTTGATCACGCCTTCGCCCGTGCGCGGGTCGGCCTCACCCTCTTGGCGCGTGAGGGCGGGCACCAGCGCCTTGATCTTGAGGTAGAGCTCGGTGTGGTCTTCGGCTTGACCGCTGATGATCAGCGGCGTGCGCGCCTCATCGATCAGGATCGAGTCCACCTCGTCCACGATGGCGTAGTGCAGGCCCCGCTGCACGCGGTCGCGCGCCTCGTAGACCATGTTGTCGCGCAGGTAGTCGAAGCCGTACTCGTTGTTGGTGCCGTAGGTGATGTCGGCCGCATAGGCGGCTTGCTTGTGCTCGCGCGGCATCTGCGGCAGGTTCACGCCCACGCTCAGGCCCAGCCAGTTGTACAACTTGCCCATCCACTGCGCGTCGCGGCTGGCCAGGTAGTCGTTGACGGTGACCACGTGCACGCCCTTGCCGGTGAGTGCGTTGAGGTACACCGGCAGCGTGGCGGTCAGCGTCTTGCCCTCGCCGGTGCGCATCTCGGCGATCTTGCCCTGGTGCAAGGCAATGCCACCCATGAGCTGGACGTCGAAGTGGCGCATCTTCATGACGCGCTTGCTGGCCTCGCGCACGGTGGCAAACGCCTCGGGCAGCAGGGCGTCGAGCGACTCGCCGTTGGCCAGCCGTTGCCGGAATTCGGCCGTCTTGGCCTGCAGCTGCTCGTCGCTGAGCATGGCAAACGTCGGCTCCAGCGCATTGATGCGGGCCACGATCTTGCGGTAGCCCTTGAGCAGCCGGTCGTTGCGGCTGCCAAAAATCTTGGTCAAAAAGGGGATGGCCATACAAATCCCACCACGCAAGCGCGCGCAGCGCGCGTGGCCAAAGCGAAACTCGGAACACCCAGCCACCGGCAGGGCGCCATGACGCGCGGCCCGGGCACTTGCGTGCCCAGGCCACTTGCTGCAGGCATTGTAGCCCCGCGTGCCACGGGTCTGGCGCCAGCGCCCGTTATGCCCGGGGGGGATGCCCCTGCACACGCACCTGCAGGGTTTGCACGTCCGCCCCCGCCGTGCGCGCCGCCGCCAGCAACACCGGGGCGAGCTGCCGCACCTTGGCCGCCACCGACGGGTTGGCCGCCAGCACGCACCACACCCCTTCGTCCAGCGGACCGGCGCTGACCTGGTCCCGCAGGCCCGGCGGCAGGTGCACCACCACGCGTTGCAACAACCGGCGCGACGCCCACGCACGCTCGGCCACGTCGGCGAGCACGGGGTTGGCACGCACGGCCTGTTGGAGCGTCAAAACGGACATGGCGCGCAACCGATCGTTGTGCTCACGGCGCGGCCTGCCCCACCGCGTCGCGCAGGCACTTCTGTGTGAAACTGGTCTTGGCCGCACCGGCCAGTTTCTTCTCGGCCGCGCGGGCATCGCAGGCGGTCTGGGCATCCTGCTCGCACTTCTTCAGAAACGACGTTTTGGCCGCACCGGCCAGCTTCTTGTGGGCGGCCGCCGCGTGGCAGGTGGGGCCCGCGCCATCGGCCGGGGACTGGGCCCAGGCCGGGCTGGCCGCCATGGCCAGCGCCGCTGTGCCGACCATCAAACCCGTGGCGAGATGGGAAAACGTGATGCGCATGGGACGCCTCCAGACGGTTGGGACCGACACCCTGCCGACCCCGAGCCGACAGTCTACGCCAGGAAAGCACCCGGGCCACCCGGCTGGTCCCCTCAGGGTGTGGGCCGCAAGCGCAACAGGCGGCCATCGAACGCATCGGTCAACACATACAGGTAGCCATCGGGCCCCTGCCGCACGTCGCGGATGCGCTCGCCCAGGTCGGTCAGCAAACGGTGCTCGCGCACCACGCGCGGCCCGTCCAGCTCCAGCCGCACCAGGTGCTGCCCACGCAGCGCGCCGATGAACAGGTTGCCACGCCAGGCGGTGCCATAGCGGTCGCTGGTCAAAAACGCCATGCCCGACGGCGCGATCGACGGCGTCCAGTGGTGGATGGGGGGCACCATGCCGGGCTTGGCCGTGCCTTCGCCAATCGGGCCGCCGCCGTACTGCTCGCCAAAGGTCACCACCGGCCAGCCGTGGTTGCCGCCAGGCGGCGGCCGGTTGATTTCGTCGCCGCCCTGCGGGCCGTGCTCGTGGATCCACAGGCGGCCATCCGGCCCCCAGGCCGCGCCTTGCGGGTTGCGGTGGCCATAGCTCCATATCTGCGGCAGCGCATCGGCCCGCCCGACGAACGGGTTGTCCGGCGGCACCTGGCCGTCCTTGCCCACCCGCACCACCTTGCCCAGGTGGTTGTCCAGCGCCTGCGCATCGGCCATGCGGTGGTAGCGCTCGCCCAGCGTCAAAAACAACGTGCCGTCCGGCGCCTCGACGATGCGGCAGCCAAAATGCAGCCGGCTGGCCACCGGGGGCTGCTGGCGGAACAACACCTCGACCGCGTCCAGCCGGCGCGCATCGGGCGACAACACCGCGCGCGCCAGCGCGGTGGCATTGCCGCGACGCTGCGGGTCGGGCTCGGCATAGCACAGGTAGAGCACGCGGTTGCGCACAAAGTCGCGGTCGAGCACCACATCCAGCAGGCCGCCCTGCCCGACCGCGTCCACGCGCGGCACGCCCGCGATGGGGGGCTGCAGGCGGCCGTCCGGCTCCACCACGCGCAGCCGCCCGGGGCGCTCGGTCACCAAAAAGCGCCCCTGTGGCAAAAAGGCCACCGCCCACGGGTGCTCCAGCCCACTGGCCACCGTCTCGGCCTGCACGCGCGTGGCCGCCTCCGCCCCCGCGGCCAAGGCCACGGTCGCCGCCACCAGCACCACACCCGCACCACGGATCCATCGCATGGCAGACTCCTTCAAGGGTTGCGTCGCGCAGCCTGTGCTCCTTCACGCCGCAGGGGACGGGGCCGCACACACCTGGTTGCGCCCGCCGTGTTTGGCCTGGTACAGCGCCGCGTCGGCACGGCCGACCAAGTGCTCGATCGACTCGTGCGGCAGGACCTGCGCCACCCCCAAACTGATGGTCACCGGGCGATCGATGGGAAAGGCATGCGCCGCCACCCGGGCACGCAGCTGCTCCGCCAGTTCCTGCGCCTCGGCCAGCGTGCCGTTGCGCACCACGATCAAAAACTCCTCCCCGCCCCAGCGGCCCACCACGTCGGTGGTGCGGATGCGTTGCGACACGATGCGCGCCAACTCGCGCAACACGTCGTCGCCGGCTTGATGCCCAAACACATCGTTGACCGCTTTGAAGTGGTCGATGTCGAACATGATGACCGAAAACGGCGTGCCATGCCGCTGAAAACGCTGGTGCTCAGCGACCAGATGCGCGTCGATGGTTCGGCGGTTGGGAATGCCCGTCAGCCCGTCCAATGTCGCCTGGCGCGCGAGCTCAACGTTGCGCTGCGCCAGCGTCTGATTGAGCGCGGAGATTTGCTGGTTGGCCTGGTCCAATTGGGCGTTGCGCGCCAGCAGCGTCTGCATCAGGGTGCTCTCGATGGCCGCGGCGATTTGCGCCATCCCATCGTCCGCTTGCGCTGCCAAACCCTCCGCGCTGCCCGTGGCGGAAAGGGCCCGTAGGCGTTGCAGCAGCAGCGCCAGCGGCCGCATGACGCGGCGTTGCCACAGGACCGCCAGCACCAGCGTCATGGCCAGCGATGACGCGAACAACATCCCGGCCAGCACGGCCAGCCGCTGCAGAATCGGGGCGCGGATTTCGGCCTCATCCACCGTCGTCACCAGCCGCCAGGCGGCCATCGGAATCTCGGAGATGTAGCCGATGCGCCGCTGCGTCCCGTCGGTATAGGCAATCTCACCGTGCGGGCCGATGCGCGGGTCGTCCCCCCAGACCTGTCGCACCGACTTGCCGATCAGGGCGTGATTGGCATGCGCGACGATGGTGTGCGTGCTGTCGATGAGAAAGCTTTGCGCCGACGCAAAAATGTGCGAGCGGGCTTCGATCTGCGCAGCGATTTCCCGCGTATGGCTGTCGATCGACAGCACGCCGGTGGCGCTGCGGTCGGGGCCGGTCAGCAAACGCGCCGTGGCCAGCAGCAGCTCGCCGGTCGTCGCCTCCGCGTAGAGCAGCCCCACGACCTCCTGGCGACCGCCGCGGGCGTCCATGACCGCCCGGTACCAGGGTCTGACGCGGGGATCGAAGCCGGGCGGCGGGGTGTAGTCGTTGATCAACAGCGTGCCGTCCGTGTAGCCCGAGTAGACGTAATAAATGTTCGGGTTGGCCCGCTGCGCCTCGCGGTACAGGCGCAGCACGTCCTGCCGCACGGTCTCTGGCGCCCACGGCGCGCTGGCCACCGCCGGCATCGCGCCCAGCAGCTGGACGGTGTTGCGGATTTCACGAAAATAGCCTTCGACGAAGGCGCTGATGGCCCGGTTGCGCTCCTGCACGTACGAGTGCGCCGTCTCCAGTCGCTCTGGGTAGTACAGCCAGGCAAATCCGGCCAAGACCAGGAGGGGAAAGGCCAGCGCAAACACCCCCACCGTCAACACGACCGTGTTGCGCAGTTTGCGCGGGGTTCGCAACCCGGTGGAGGGCTGTGGCACGTCAGGCTCCGCAGGTCAAATAAGGGGCAGCGGCGCCATCATGGCGGGCGCCAGCGGTGATCTTACCCAGACGGGGAACCAAGGCCTTAGCACTCGATCCAAGAGAGTGCTAACATGATGACGATGCATTGCAGGAGAGGAGAGCCGATGACTGCCACGTCCCTTGCCCTGACCCCGGTTGCTGCGCAAACACCGGCGACGGCGTGGTCGAGCACCTCGCTGACCCTGCCGCCGCTGGGCAATCTGGACGCCTACATCAGCGCGGTCAACCGCATCCCCATGCTCAGCGCCGAGGAGGAGCGCGATTGCGCCCAGCGCTGGCGCCAGCACCAGGATCTGGAGGCCGCCGGCAAGCTGGTCCTGTCGCACCTGCGCCTGGTGGTGGCCATCTCGCGCCAGTACCTGGGCTACGGACTGCCGCAGGCCGACCTGATTCAAGAGGGCAACATCGGCCTGATGAAAGCCGTCAAGCGCTTTGACCCCGCGCAAGGCGTGCGGCTGGTCAGCTACGCGGTGCACTGGATCAAGGCCGAAATCCACGAGTTCATCTTGCGCAACTGGCGCATGGTTAAAGTGGCCACGACCAAGGCGCAGCGCAAGCTGTTTTTCAACCTGCGCGCCCTCAAGCGCGGCTTCAAGGCCGACGCGGCGGACGAAGACGCTGCCCGCGAGCGCCTGACCGACGCCGAAATCGACGTCGTGGCGCGCGAGCTCAATGTGCGCCGCGAAGACGTCATCGAGATGGAGACGCGCCTGAGCGGCGCCGACGTGGTGCTCGATCCGCTGCCGGGCGACGATGGCGAGGAGGCCTACGGCCCGATCGCCTACCTGGCCGACCACCGGCACGAGCCGACCGCGGTGCTGGAGGCGCGCGAGCGCGAGCGCCTGGGCTCCGAAGGCATCGAGCACGCCCTGGCGCAGCTCGACGAGCGCTCGCGCCGCATCGTGACCGCGCGCTGGCTGCAGGTCAAAGACGACGGCAGCGGCGGCGCCACGCTGCAGGAGCTGGCCGACGAGTATGGCGTCAGCGCCGAGCGCATCCGCCAAATCGAGGCGGCCGCGCTCAAGAAGCTGCGCAAGGCGCTCGAAGCCTACGCCTGACGCGCGCCGCCTTGCTCAGCCCTCGCGCCGCAGCGCGGGAAAGAGAATGACGTCGCGGATGCTGGGGCTGTCGGTCAGCAGCATGATCAGGCGGTCGATGCCCACGCCGCAGCCACCGGCGGGCGGCATGCCGTACTCCAGCGCACGGATGTAGTCGGCGTCGTAGTACATGGCTTCGTCGTCGCCGGCGTCCTTGTTGGCCACCTGGGCGTGGAAGCGCTCGGCCTGGTCCTCCGGGTCGTTGAGCTCGGAAAAGCCGTTGGCGATCTCGCGTCCCGTGATG
This sequence comes from Tepidimonas thermarum, assembly GCF_007556705.1. Taxonomy (GTDB): domain Bacteria; phylum Pseudomonadota; class Gammaproteobacteria; order Burkholderiales; family Burkholderiaceae_C; genus Tepidimonas; species Tepidimonas thermarum. Next base: position 31,312 of record NZ_VJOL01000015.1, read on the forward strand.
TAGAGCTCGAAGCGCTCGGTGATCGTGGGGTCGGTGTCGCTGGCGCGCGCCAGCGGCGAGATTTCGGTCGGGTGGTTGCAGATGAAGGTTGGCTGCCAGAGCTTGTCTTCCACCACCTCCTCGAAGTAGAGCACCTGCAGACCCGCCAGGCTGCGCGCATCCAGCCGCTCTTTGACCGGGTCCAGGCCCAGACGGCGCAGTTGCGCACGCAGCCACGCCGCATCATCGACGCGCTCGCCGGCATCGGTGTGCTGCAGGATGGCTTCGCGGATGGTCAGGCGCGCAAACGGCGCCTCCAGGTCCACGTCGCGGCCCTGATAGACCAGCTGCCCCCCGCCGCAAACCGTGCGCGCGACGTGGCGCAGCAGCTGCTCGGTAAACGCCATGAGGTCCACGTGGTTCCAGTACGCCGCGTAGAACTCCATCATGGTGAATTCGGGGTTGTGGCGGACGCTGATGCCTTCGTTGCGGAAATTGCGGTTGATCTCGAACACGCGGTCGAACCCGCCCACCAGCAGCCGCTTGAGGTAGAGCTCCGGCGCGATGCGCAGGTACATTTCCTGGTCGAGCGCGTTGTGGTGCGTCACGAACGGGCGCGCGTTGGCCCCACCCGGAATCGGGTGCAGCATGGGGGTTTCGACCTCCAAAAAGCCGTGCTGCACCATGTACTCGCGCAACGCCGTGACCGCCAGGCTGCGCGCCACGAAGCGCTGGCGCGCCGACACATCGGTCATCAGGTCCACATAGCGTTGGCGGGCCTTGAGCTCGGGGTCGTGGATGCCGTGGAACTTGTCCGGCAGCGGCCGCAGGCTTTTGACCACCAGGCGCAGCCGGTCGGCCTTGATCGAGAGCTCGCCCGTGCGCGTCTTGAACACCGTGCCCTCGGCGTAGACGATGTCGCCCAGATCCCAGTGCTTGAAGGCATCGTAGGTGGCCTCGCCCAACGCGTCCTTGGTCAGGTAGAGCTGGATGCGCCCGCCGGTCGGGCCAAAGGACGCGTCCTGGAGGGTGGCGAAGCTCGCCTTGCCCATGACGCGCTTGAGCATCATGCGCCCAGCGACGCTGACGCGTGCGTGCAACGGCTCGAGCAGCTCGTTGCTCATGTGGCCGTACTCGGCGTGCAGGGCCTCGGCGGTGTGCTGCGGCCGCACATCGTTGGGGAAGGCGGGCCCGCCACCCTGCCGCGCGGCGGCGCGCAACGCCTGCAGTTTCTCGCGGCGCTCGGCAATCAGCTGGTTTTCACTGACGGCCTCGGCAGGCGCGGCATCCGACGGGGCAACGGGCGTATGGGTCATGGCGTCACAACGAAAGAGGGTTTTGCAGCCGGTGCCGCAAAACCCACTATTGTAGGCCGCGCCCACGCCGCGCGGGGCGCCCCTGATGGGGGCTTAGACCTCGGCCGCCGCCTCGCCCAGGTACGCCGCGCGCACCTTGGGATCGTCCAACATGGCCTTGGCGTCGCCGGTCATGATGATTTCGCCCGAGTCCATGACGTAGCCGCGGTCGGCCACCTGCAAGGCACGGCGGGCGTTTTGCTCCACCAGCAACACCGTCATGCCCTGGGCGTGCACGTCGCGCACGACCTCGAAGATTTTGTCCACCATGATCGGCGACAGGCCCATCGAGGGCTCGTCGAGCAGCAGCAGCTTGGGCCGGCTCATGAGCGCGCGCGCCATGGCCAGCATCTGCTGCTCACCGCCCGACATGGTGCCCGCGAGCTGGTCGCGCCGCTCCTTCAGACGCGGAAAGAGCGCAAACATACGGTCGATGTCGCGCGCGATCTCGTCCTTGTCGCGGCGCACGTAGGCGCCCATGAGCAGGTTTTCGGTGATGGTCATGCGCGTGAACACGCCGCGGCCTTCGGGCACCATCGCCAGCCCGCGCTTGACCAGGTCCCACGAGCCCACGCCGCGGATCGACTGACCCTGATAGACGATGTCGCCCCCCTCGGCCAGCAGCATGCCGGTGATGGCCTTCATGGTCGTGGTCTTGCCGGCGCCGTTGGAGCCGATGAGCGTGACCAGCTCGCCTTCGCGCACCTCCAAGTCGATGCCCTTGACGGCCTTGATGCCGCCATAGGAGACCTTCAGGCCCGTGACTTTCAACAGGGTGTTCGCCATCTCAGTGTCCTCCGGTGCCCAGATAGGCCTCGATCACCTTGGGGTTCTTTTGCACGTCGGCCGGCGTGCCCTCGGCGAGTTGCTTGCCGTAGTCCAGCACAGTCACACGGTCGCACAACCCCATGACGAGCTTGACGTCGTGCTCGATGAGCAGGATGGTGCGGTTGTCACGGCGGATGCGGTCGATCAGCTCGCGCAGCTGCACCTTCTCGGTGGCGTTCATGCCGGCGGCCGGCTCGTCCAGCGCGATGAGCTGCGGGTCGGTGGCCAAGGCGCGCGCAATCTCCAGCCGGCGCTGGTCGCCGTAGGACAGGGTGCGCGCCTTGTAGTCGGCGTACTTGGCAATGCCCACGTACTCCAGCAGCTCCATGGCGCGCTCGGCAATGGCGCGCTCCTCCGCGCGGAAGGACGGCGTGCGCAAAATGGCGCCAAAGATGCCCGACTTGGTGCGTACATGGCGCCCGACCATGACGTTTTCCAGCACGGTCATCTCGGCAAACAGCCGGATGTTCTGGAAGGTGCGCGCGATGCCCGCCTTGGCCACCTCGTGCACCGCGGTGGGCGTGTAGGGCTTGCCCGCGAGCTCGAACGTGCCGCTGTCGGGCGTGTACAGGCCGGTGAGCACGTTGAAAAACGTGGTCTTGCCCGCGCCGTTGGGGCCGATGAGGCCATAGACCTGGCCGCGCTTGATTTCGATGCCAACGTCGGAGAGCGCCTGCAGGCCGCCGAAGCGCTTGGAGACGCCGCTGACTTTCAGGATGGTGTCGGTCATGGGGTGCTCCTCACTTGCTCAGGGCCTTGCCGTGCTCGGGCGCGGGCCACAGACCGCGCGGACGCAGCAGCATGACGATGACCATGGCCAGCGCGATCAGCAGCTGGCGCAAGATCTCCGGCGCCAGCCGGCCGTCGGTGAGGTGGTGCAGCGGCCCGGCCAGGTGGCGCAGCAGCTCTGGCAGCCCGGCCAGCAGCAGCGCGCCCAGGATCACGCCCGGGATGTGGCCCAGGCCGCCCAGCACCACCATGGCGACGATCATCACCGACTCCATGAGGACGAACGACTCCGGGTACACGCCGCGCATGAGCGAGGCAAACAGCACGCCGGCAATGCCACCGAACGTGGCGCTGGAGCCAAACGCCGCCAGCTTGAGGTTGCGCGTGTTGATGCCCATCGCCTTGGCGGCGATTTCATCCTCGCGGATGGCCATCCAGGCGCGACCGATGCGCGAGTTGCCCATGCGGTGCGCGATGATCACCGTCATCACGACGAAGAACAGGATCAGGTAGTAGTACAGCGTCACCGACTCGAAGGTGTAGGTCCAGTCCCCGAACGAGATCGTCAGCCGCTGCCCCATGTTGTGCCCAAACACCGTCACCGCATCGACACCGGCGATGCCCTTGGGGCCGTTGGTCAGGTTGATCGGACGGTCCAGGTTGAGCATGAAGATGCGCACGATCTCGCCAAAGCCCAACGTCACGATGGCCAGGTAGTCGCCACGCAGCTTGAGCACCGGATAGCCCAGGATGAGCCCGGTCATGCCCGCCAAGATCGCCGCCAGGAAGATGACGATCCAGAAGCTGAGGTGGATGCCGTTGGGGAACATCGCGGCAATCGCCGGGAAGTTGTCGGCCAGGTGGCTGGAGGCCAACAGGCTGTAGAGGTAGGCGCCGACGGCAAAAAAGGCGATGAAGCCCAGGTCCAGCAGCCCGGCGTAGCCGACCACGATGTTGAGGCCCAGCGCCAGCATCACATACAGCAGCGCGACATCGACGATGCGCACCCACGAGTTGCTGCCCGTGGCCTGCAGCAGCAGCGGCAGCATCAGCAGGCCGATGGCCGCCAGCGCGAAGACGACCAGCTTGGAGGAGGTTTTGGATTGGCTCATGTCAAGCTCCTGTCCCAGCCCATCAAGCGCGGTCGGCCACCCGCTCGCCCAGCAGCCCCGAGGGACGCAGCGTGAGCACGATGGCCAGCACGATGAACGCAAAAATGTCGGAGTACTGGCTGCCCAGGAAGCCGCCCGTCAGCGGCCCCAGGTAGCCGGCGCCCAGCGATTCGATCAACCCCAGCGAAATGCCGCCGACCACGGCGCCCGCCAGGTTGCCGATGCCGCCAAAGACCGCCGCCACGAACGCCTTGAGCCCGGGCATGAAACCCATGGAGTGCTGCACCGTGCCGTAGTTGGACGCCCACATGATGCCGGCAATGGCCGCCAGCATGGCGCCGATGATGAAGGTGGCCGAAATCACCACGTCGGGCCGGATGCCCATGAGCCCGGCCACGCGCGGGTTTTCGGCGGTGGCGCGCATGGCGCGGCCCAGGCTGGTCTTGTTGACCATGTACATCAGCAGCGACAGCACGATCGCGGTGGTGGCCAAAATCACCACCTGCGTGGGCGAAATCACCGCCCCGCCCAGGTTGAACGGCTCACTCGGCAGCAGCGTGGGGTAGGACTTGGGGTTGGGCTTCCAGATGATCATCGCCAGCGTCTGCAGCAAGATGCTCATGCCGATGGCGGTGATCAGCGGTGCCAAGCGCGGCGAATTGCGCAGCGGCTTGTACGCCAGCTTTTCGATCGAGTAGTTGAGGACGGCGCACACCACCATCGAGATCAGCGCGGCCAGGATCAGCACGGCCCAGCCGGGTGCGCCGGGCATGGCCTCGCGGGCCTGGACGATGATCGTCCAGCTGGTTAGCGCGCCCACCATGAGCACGTCACCATGGGCAAAATTGATCAGCCCGATGATGCCGTACACCATGGTGTAGCCCAGCGCCACCAACGCGTACATGCTGCCCAGCACCAGACCGTTGATGATCTGCTGTAGCAAAACATCCATGAGAGCTCTCCGTTGTGAGGAACGACCAACCTGTGCGACTGCTGGCCGAACGGGTTAGCAAAAAACCCGCCAGTTTTGGCCCGATCAGGGCCGTGGGGCGGGTTCGGCGGCGGGATTGTAGCCAAGGCCCCCGCCGGCGCGCGACGGTGTTTGCCCTAGGCTGGCCCAAAACCTCAGGGTTTACCCGCGCGGTTGGGGTATCCGGCAGCCGGTCCGTGCAGCTTCATCAATACAACTGGCGCTGCATTAGATGCACTAATGGTCGCCGTGCTTCGGCCCTGGCGGCGTCTGTGCCTGGGCGTTGCGACGCCGCAGCTCGGCCAGTTTGTCGCCGATGCGGATCTCCAGCCCGCGTGGCACGGGTTCGTAAAAGCGCGGCGGCGCCACCCCCTCGGGAAAGTAGCACACGCCCGCCGCGAAGGCATCGGGCTCGTCGTGCGCGTAGCGGTAGCCGCGGCCGTAGTCCAGGCGCTTCATGAGCGCGGTGGGCGCATTGCGCAGGTGCAGCGGCACCGGCCGGGTGCCATCGCGCGCCACAAAGTTGCGCGCCGCTTTGTAAGCGGTGTAGACGGCGTTGCTCTTGGGGGCCACGGCCAGGTACACCACCGCCTCGGCCAGGGCCAATTCCCCCTCGGGGCTGCCCAGGCGCTCGTAGACCTCGGCGGCGTCCAGCGCCAGCCGCAGCGCGCGCGGGTCGGCCAGCCCGATGTCCTCGCTGGCCATGCGAATCAGCCGCCGCGCCACGTAGCGCGGATCGACCCCGCCGTCGAGCATGCGCACGAACCAGTACAGCGCCGCGTCCGGGTCGGAGCCGCGCACACTCTTGTGCAAGGCGCTGATGGTGTCGTAGAACTGCTCGCCCCCTTTGTCGTAGCGGCGCAAGCGCTCGCCCAGCGTGCGCAGCAGCCAGGCGTCGTCGATCGCCGTGCGCCCCTGGGCGCGCGCGGTCACCGCCAGCGTCTCCAGGGTGTTGAGCAGGCGGCGCGCGTCGCCATCGGCATAGGCCACCAGGCGTTGCCGCGCCTCGGCCTGCAGCGCCGGCAGCTCGCCGGTGGCCAGCGCGCGGTCGATGAGGGCCTGCAAATCCGCTTCGGTCAGCGGCTGCAGCACATACACCGTGGCGCGCGACAGCAGCGCGGCGTTGACCTCGAAGCTCGGGTTTTCGGTGGTGGCGCCAACGAAGGTGAACAGGCCGCTTTCCACGTGCGGCAAAAAGGCATCCTGCTGGGCTTTGTTGAAGCGGTGCACCTCGTCCACGAAGACGATGGTGGGCTGTGGCCGCAGGCCGCTGCGGGCGGCCTCGGCGCGCTCCACCGCGTCGCGGATGTCTTTGACCCCGCCGAGCACCGCGCTGATGGCGATGAACTGGGCGTCGAACGCCTGCGCCATCAGGCGCGCCAGCGTGGTCTTGCCCACGCCCGGCGGCCCCCACAGGATGCAGCTGTGCGGACGGCCGCTCTCGAACGCCAGCCGCAGTGGCATGCCTTCGCCCAGCAGGTGGGCTTGGCCGATGACCTCGCCCAGCGTGCGCGGTCGCAGCCGTTCGGCCAGGGGGACATGGGGTGCGGACGCCATGGCGCCATTGTCGCGCAGCCGCTGGCCTGCGCTTGACCCGCGCCCGTCGCCAGTGGCACGATGCGTCCGATGGCACTCGACACCTGGATCGTCTACGCGCTGGCCGCGCTGGGCCTGTCGCTTTCCCCCGGCCCCAACGGCTTGCTGGCGCTCACCCACGGTGCGCTCTACGGGCGCCGGCGCACGTTCTACACCATCGGTGGCGGGGCGCTGGGCTTCGTCATCGTGATCGCGCTGTCGATGTTTGGCATCGGGGCCTTGCTGCAAACCTCGCTGGTGTGGCTGACGGTGATGAAGTGGGTCGGGGGCCTGTACCTGGTGTACCTGGGGGTGCAGGTCTGGCGCGCCCCGCCCATCGGCATGGACATCCGCGCCAGCCAGGCCCAGCGCTCGCGCCGTTCGATGTTTCGCCAGGGCCTGCTGTCGGCGGTGACCAACCCCAAGGGGTTGCTGTTCTTCGCCGCGTTTTTGCCGCAGTTCATCGACCCGCACCGCAGCCTGTGGGGGCAATTCGTGGTGATGGCGGGCACCTTTGCCGTGATCGAAATCGCCACCGAAGCGGTGATCGCGAGCACCGCGTCGCGCCTGACGCCGTGGCTGCGGCGCGTCGGGCGGCGCTTCAACCAAGCCTGCGGCGGCGTGTTCATGGCCATCGGCGCCGCGCTGCCGCTGCGCGGGTGAGCCAGGGCGGTGGCGCCTGCGCGGCCGGGCGGCAGCCCAGACGGCCGTTACGGCCGCACCACCTCGGCGCCGGGCGGCGGCTGGAACCGAAAGCTCGCCGCCGTCAAGCCTGCCGCGCGCTCCAGCGGGCCAAAGCGCAGCAGCGAGCGCTGGCCAAAGCTGTCGAGGATGTCCAGCGTTTCGAGCTGCCCGGCGCGAAAACCGATGCGAATCCGCTGCACCTGCCCGTCGCGCGCCTTGGGCGTGGCCTCGACCCAGCGCAGGCCGTCGCCCGCCTCGCCTTCGGCGAGCGTGAAGACCTGGCGCACCGCCCGCAAATCGGGCGCGGCGGCCAGCAACGCGGCCGGCGTGTTGGCCAACGCCTCGGCCTGGCGGCGCGCCGTCACCTGGTTGAGGTCGGGGTCGAACAGCCACAGCGTCTGCCCGTCGGCCACGATGAGCTGCTCGAACGGCTGGGTGTAGTGAAAGCGAAAACGGTCGGGGCGCAAAAACGCAAATTCGCCGCGGCTGGTGCGCTGGCGCGCCACGGTTTCGCCCTCGCGCAGCGGGGCGGTAACGGTCTGCGTAAAGCTGGCGCGCCCCTGCTGCACGCCCGCCAAAAACGCCTCCAAATCCTGCAGCCCGCCGGCTTGCGCGTGCACCAGCCGCGGCAGCGCGCCCGCGAGGGCAGCGGCCAGGGTGCTCAGGAGGATCAGGGTGTTGCGTCGGTGCATGGTGCTTCGAGGGACGGGGGTGGGATGCGGTTCCGAGCGCGCCGCTGCGCCACGCGCAACGGGTGCGCGCGGCATCATTCGGGCCGGCCGCCCACCAGGATGTCGCGCTGGCCGCTGGCGGTCAGGGCACTGACCAGGCCGGCTTTTTCCATGTCCTCCAACAGCCGCGCGGCGCGGTTGTAGCCAATCTTGAGCTTGCGCTGCACATAGCTGATGCTGGCCTTGCGATCCTGCAGCACGATGGCCACCGCCTGGTCGTACAGCGGATCTTTCTCGCCACCGGCTTCGCCCTCGCCCATGGCATCGGGTCCGCCCAAGCCGTCGCCGCCGGTGCTTTCGAGCACGTCTTCGACGTAGTCGGGCTCGCCGTAGCGCTCCTTGAGGAAGGCCACCACGCGGTGCACCTCGTCATCGCTGACGAACGCGCCGTGCACGCGTGTAGGCAATCCCGTGCCCGCCGGCATGTACAGCATGTCGCCCATGCCCAGCAGCGCCTCGGCCCCCATCTGGTCGAGGATGGTGCGGCTGTCGATCTTGCTGCTGACCTGAAAGCTGATGCGCGTCGGGATGTTGGCCTTGATCAACCCCGTGATGACGTCAACGCTCGGGCGCTGGGTGGCCAGGATCAGGTGGATACCAGCGGCGCGCGCCTTTTGCGCCAGCCGCGCGATCAGCTCTTCGATCTTCTTGCCCACCACCATCATTAGGTCGGCCAGCTCGTCGATCACCACCACGATGTACGGCAGGCGCGCCAGCGGCTCGGGCGATTCGGGCGACAGGCTAAACGGGTTGGGAATGGATGCGCCGCGCGCGGCGGCCTCGTCGATCTTGGCGTTGTAGCCCGCCAGGTTGCGCACCCCCAGCTTGCTCATGAACCGGTAGCGCTTTTCCATTTCGGCCACGCACCAGTTCAGGCCGTTGGCAGCCTGCTTCATGTCGGTGACCACCGGCGCGATGAGATGCGGAATGCCCTCGTAGACGCTGAGCTCAAGCATCTTGGGGTCGATGAGCAGCAGGCGAACGTCCTTCGGCTCGGCCTTGTAGAGCAGGCTCAGGATCATGGCGTTGATGCCCACCGACTTGCCCGAGCCCGTCGTCCCGGCCACCAGACAGTGCGGCATCTTGGCCAGGTCCACCACCACCGGGTGGCCGGCAATGTCCTTGCCCAGGCCCAGGGTGAGCAGGCTCTTGGCGTCGTGGTAGACCTGCGAGCCCAGGATCTCGCTGAGGTGGATGGTCTGGCGCCGCGCATTGGGCAGCTCCAGCGCCATCAGGCTCTTGCCGGGGATGGTCTCGATGACCCGGATCGACACCAGCGACAGCGAGCGCGCCAAATCTTTGGCCAGGTTGACGATTTGCGAGCCCTTGACGCCGGTGGCTGGCTCGATTTCGTAGCGCGTGATGACCGGGCCGGGCTGCGCCGCCACCACCTGCACCTCGACGCCGAAATCGGCCAATTTCTTTTCGATGAGGCGGCTGGTCATCTCCAGCGTTTCCGGCGCCACCGTGGCGGGCTGGCGCGCAGGCGGATCCAGCAGGTCCAACCGGGGCAGGGGTGACTCCCCTTCGGCGAACAGCGCCTGCTGACGCTCCTGCGCCACCCGGGCGCTGGGCGCGACCTCGGCGACGGTGGGCTCGATGTGCAGGCGGGGGCCGGATTTGGGCGGCGTGCGCGGCGCGGGGTCATCGGGCGGCGCTGCCGCTGCAGCGGTGTCTGGCGCGTCCGCCAGCGGCGCCTGCGCCCCGTGCGGTTGCGCATCCGGCGCGCTGTGCGGCGCCTGGGCCTCGCGCGGGGGATGCGCGGCACGGGTCGCGGCCTCCTCGCGGCCACGCTCGCGCGCGGCACGGCGGCCGATGCGCACGTCTTCGTCCACCTCGCGCCGCTCGCGCCGGCTCGCGATCCACTGGTCCACCGCCGCGCCGATGCGCTCGGCCACCTGCGCCCACGAGAAGCGAAACACGACGGCAACCGTGACCGCCCACAACGTCAGCGCGACCAGGGCCGAGCCGGTATCCCCCAGCCAGCGCAAGGCCAGCGGGCCGACGAGTTCGCCCACCACGCCGCCGGCGATGTGGCCTGGCAGCCAAGCATCCCAGCGGTAGAGGCGGCTCCATTCGAGCACGCAGCTCGCCAGCATCAGCCCCACTGCCGCAGCGCCCCACCCCAGCCCCCGCCACACGGGGGATGCCCACCAGGCGGCCGGGGTGGCCGGCGCTGCGGCCTCGGCGGGCTGTGTGCGCAGCCAGCGCGCCAGCGCCCCCAGCCAGGCGCGCAGACCAGCGGCAAGCAGCCACCACACCGAGGCACCAAACACGGTGTAGCCGATATCCGCCACCCAGGCGCCCACGCGGCCGCCCCAGTTGCGGTAGCCCACCCCGGTGCCGGAGGTGGACCAGGCGGGGTCCGCCGCATCGTGGCTGAGCATTGCCAGCAACCCAAAGCCCAACACCATGGCCCCCAGCAGCAGCGCCACTTCCTGGGCAAAACGCTGCCAGCCACGGCCCGGGGCGGCCAGGTCGGCATTGAGGGCGTTGGCGGATCGGCTCATGGGCGGCAATGCAAAACAGCGGCACCCGCTAGCTTAACCCGGGATCGGCCCGTCGCCGGACGCGCTGTGGCTTGCCTTCGTACAATGCGGCGCATGACCACGCACGCCCACGTCCTCATCCTTGGCTCCGGCCCTGCCGGCTACACGGCGGCCATCTACGCCGCGCGCGCCAACCTCAAGCCGTTGCTCATCACCGGCTTGGCCCAGGGCGGTCAGCTCATGACCACCACCGAGGTGGACAACTGGCCCGCCGACGTGCACGGGGTGCAGGGGCCCGAGCTGATGCAGCGCTTTCAGCAACACGCCGAGCGCTTTGCCACCCACATCGTGTTCGACCACATCCACACGGCGGACCTGTCCAAGCGCCCGTTCACCCTGGTGGGCGACAGCGGTACCTACACCTGCGACGCGCTCATCATCGCCACCGGGGCGTCGGCCAAATACCTGGGGCTGCCGTCGGAGCAGGCGTTCATGGGCAAGGGCGTGAGCGCCTGCGCCACCTGCGACGGGTTTTTCTACCGGGGGCAGGATGTGTGCGTGGTCGGCGGCGGCAACACCGCCGTCGAGGAGGCGCTGTACCTGTCCAACATCGCGCGCAAGGTCACGCTGATCCACCGGCGCGACACCTTCCGCGCCGAGGCCATCATGGTGGACAAGCTGATGGAGAAGGTGCGCGAGGGCAAGATCGAGCTCAAGCTGTGGCACGTGCTCGACGAGGTGCTGGGCAACGCGCAGGGCGTCACCGGGGTGCGCATCCGCCATGTCGCGTCCGGCGCCACCGAGGAACTGGCGCTGCAGGGCGTGTTCATCGCCATCGGCCACAGCCCCAACACGCAGATCTTCCAAGGCCAGCTCGAGATGAAGGACGGCTACATCATCACCCGCGGCGGACACGAGGGCATGGCCACCATGACCAGCGTGCCCGGCGTCTTTGCCGCCGGTGACGTGCAGGACCACGTGTACCGGCAGGCCATCACCAGCGCCGGCACCGGCTGCATGGCCGCACTCGACGCCCAGCGTTTTTTGGAGCAAAACCCGCGCTGACCACCGGCCGGGCGCGCTTGCCGGTATAATTTTAGGTTTGCTGCGGCTTGGGCTGGCCCATGGGGCCTGTCACATGCGGGCCGCCGCAATGGGCCGCCCGCGAGCCGGAGCCGTCCACACGCCGTGTATTGTCCAGACGAGGCACTCCACGTGTGGCAGGCGGCACAGCACAGGACGCGGGCGAGGTGCCGGCCGGGGCGACCCGGCGGGCGATATTGGATTGGAGTGACCAACATGGCACGTGTGTGCGAAGTCACGGGCAAAAAGCCCATGGTGGGGAACAACGTCTCCCACGCCAACAACAAAACCAAGCGCCGGTTCCTGCCGAACCTGCAAACCCGCCGCTTCTGGGTCGAGAGCGAAAACCGCTGGGTGCGTCTGCGCGTCTCGGGCGCGGCGCTGCGCCTGATCGACAAAGTCGGCATCGATGCCGTGCTGGCTGACCTGCGTGCGCGCGGTCAGGCCTGATTACGAGAGAGGAGTCCATCATGGCTGCCAAAGGCGGACGCGAAAAGATCAAGCTGGAATCCACCGCGGGTACCGGTCACTTCTACACCACCACCAAGAACAAGAAGACGACGCCGGACAAGCTGTCGTTCATGAAGTTCGATCCGGTGGCGCGCAAGCACGTCGAGTACAAGGAAACCAAGCTCAAGTGAGCCCAGGCCGGCCCTGGTGGCTGGCCAACGTTTCCCCCACACCACAAAAAACGCCAGCACATGCTGGCGTTTTTTGTTGGGTGCGCGAACGCCGGCAAGCGGCGGGGACCACCGCCCCCGCCCGGCGCTTAGGCGGCTGACGGCGCCATGCGGGCGGCGCGCAGGCGCTGGGCAAACTCGCTCAACGCCTGGATGCCGCTTTGTTCGGCACGGTGGATCCACGCCTGCAACTCGCGCGCCATTTGCTCGCGCGTGAGCGCCGTGTTGGACCAGAGCTGCCGCAGCTCCTCGCGCATGGCGTGCATCTTGGCCAGCGTGGGGGCCATCGAGAGCACCTGCTGCAACTGGGCCCGCACCGGGGCAGGCACCTTGTCGTCGTCACGGTGCAGCCAGCGGCGCGCCAGCTTCAACAGCGACTCGTCGCCGGTCTTGGCGCGCAGCGTCTCCCACTCGGCGCGCATGGCGGCACGCATCTGGCGCGCATAGCGGGCCATGATCTCGTAGCGGTTGGCCACGATCGCCTCCAGCGTCTGTTCGTCGGGCACCGGCTTGACGTCCCCAAAGGCCAGCTTGGGCGGCACCTTCTTGGGCTTGGCCAGCCCCAGCTTGGCCAGCGCCTGGATGTACACCCAGCCGATGTCGAACTCGTAAGGCTTGACCGAAAACTTGGCCGACGTCGGGTAGGTGTGGTGGTTGTTGTGCAACTCCTCCCCGCCGATGATGATGCCCCAGGGCGACACGTTGGTGCTGGCGTCGGGCGCCTCGAAATTGCGGTAGCCCCAGTAGTGGCCAATGCCATTGATGACCCCGGCCGCCCAAAACGGTATCCACACCATCTGCACCGCCCACACCGCCAACCCGGCGGCGCCAAACAGCGCCACGTCCAAGATCAGCATCAGGCTCACCCCCAGGCGCGAGTGGCGCGTGTACAGGTGGCGCTCGATCCAGTCATCCGGCGTGCCGTGGCCATAGCGGCGCAGGGTTTCCTCGTTCTTGGCCTCGGCGCGGTAGAGCTCCGCGCCTTCCCAGAACACCTTGCGGATGCCAAAGACCTGCGGGCTGTGCGGGTCGCCCTCCTGCTCGCACTTGGCGTGGTGCTTGCGGTGGATGGCCGCCCACTCCTTGGTCACCATGCCCGTGGTCAGCCACAGCCAAAAGCGGAAGAAGTGCGACACCGCCGGATGCAGATCCAGGGCGCGGTGCGCTTGGTGGCGGTGCAAAAACAGCGTGACGCTGACGATGGTCAGGTGCGTGAGCACCAGCGTGAACAGAACGATCTGCCACCACGAGGCTGCGGTGAGCCCCTGGGCCAGGAAGTCAATGACGATGTTCCAGGCCGACTCGAATCCAGACATGCAATCCCTTTGTCAAAACCGCCACCCCTGTGGCCGGTATGACCATTGTAGGGCTGACGCGCCGCATTCCCAAGGCCCTGCGGCACCGTTCGGCGGACCAACCCACCCTTGAGCCCCCGCCCCGGCCCATGGCAGCGCGCGCGGCACACGGCAATACTGTTTTTTTGTACAGTTATGGCATGCCACCGCTGCCGCTGCATCCCGATGTCTGGTGGGCCGATCAGGTCGGCCCCGCCGATTGGCCCACCGTGCCGACGGGTTGGCCGGCACTCGACGCCGCGCTGCCTGGGCAGGGCTGGCCACTGGGCAGCCTGATCGAATGCGCGCTGGAGCCTGATGCCCTGCCCTGGCGGTTGCTGCTGCCGGCCTTGCGTGCAGCCGCCGCGCAAGGGCCGCTGGTGCTGATTGGGCTGCCGCTGGAGCCCAACGTGCACGCCTGGGTCGCGCAGGGCGTGACCCCGCGGCGATGGGTGCGCGTGCAGACCGCCACCGACCAGGATGCGCTGTGGTCTGCGGAGCAATCGCTGCGCTGCCCCGACGTGGCCCTGTGCTGGGTGCACCTGCGGCGCCCCAGCGCCAGCGGCATGCGCCGGCTGCAACTGGCGGCCGCGGCGGCGCAGCGCCACGCCGCGCTGCCGGGCGCATGGCCCGCGCCATGGGTGTTGGCCACGTACCCGCGCAGCGCGACGCTGCCCGCGTCTGTCGCCCCCCTGCGGCTGGAGGCCAGCGCGGGCGACGCCACCGGCGTGGCGGTGCACATCCGCAAACGGCGCGGCCCGCCGCTGTCCACCCCGATCTGGCTGGCACAGCCGTTGCCGCTGCAGCGCCTGTGCGACCCCCACCCTGCTTCGGATGCGGAGGCCAACCCCGATGCCCCCTCGCCCCCTGTGGATCGCCTGTCTGCCCCATTGCGCCTCGTGCGCGCCTGACCCGGCCGCGCCCTGGCTGGCCCGCTATGGGCCGCACCCCGTGGCCTACGCGGGCGGGTGGCTGCTGGAGCTGAGCAGCTCGCAGCGGCTGTTTGGCGGCCGCGACGCGCTGCTGCAGCGGCTGCAGCAGGAGGGCGGCGCGCAGGGCTGGGGGCGGCTGGGTGCGGCCCCAACGGCGCTGGCGGCCCTGGCACTGGCGCTCGACACCCCGGCCACGGGCGGTGCCCGCTGGGTGCTGGGGCCGGATTGGACGCAGCACCTGGACGCGCTACCGCTCGATCGCCTGCCCGCAGCCCACGCGCACCAGCCGCTGCTCGCCGCAGCCGGGCTGCGCACCCTGGGTGAGCTGCGGCGCTGCCCGCGCGCGGCCCTGGCCCGCCGCACCGCCCCCGGTTTGCTCCATGCGCTGGATGTGCTGTACGGGCAGGCCCCGTTCGTGCAGCCGGCCTGGGCGGCACCGGCGCGCTTTCACGAAACGCTGGCCCTGCCCGCCCCCACCGGCGACACCAGCGCCCTGGCCTTTGCGGGACAGCGGCTGATCGGGCGCATGGTGGCCTGGCTGCAGCAGCGGCAGGCCGGCGTGCTGCACTGGCGCCTGGGCTGGCACGGCCAGCCCGCGGCCGACGCGCTGACCTTTCGCCACCGCCGCCCGCTGCGGGATGCCACGCTGCTGCGCCAACTGTTGCAAGACGCCCTGGCCCGCACCCGGCTCGATGCCGCCGTCGAAGGCTTGTGGATTGAAACCGTGCACCTGGCCCCGTGGTCGGCCCCCACCGCCGACTGGCTGGCCGGCACCACGACCGACGGCGCCCTGGACTGGGAGGCGCTGCTGGCGCGCCTGTCCAGCCGGCTGGGGCGGGAGCGGGTGCAGGGCGTGCGCTGCACGGCGCATTGGGATCCGGCGCGGCGCCAAACCTGGGGCCCCATGCAGGCCGATGGCGTGCCCGACGCCGCCGCCCCGGGCACCGCGACACGCACCAGCAGCGGTGCGCCCGACACCGCGCTGGCCCTGGCCAGCCTGTGGGAACCCCCTTGGTGGCTGCCCGAGGCGCTGCCCCTCGACACCGGCCCCGATGAGCAGCCACGGCTGCATGGCCAGCCCCTGCGGCGGCTGCTCGGGCCACAGCGCATCCGCACGGGGTGGTGGGACACCCCCACCGAGCAGGCGCTGTATGTGGCCGCCACACTCGATGGACGCTGCTGGTGGCTGCGGCGGCAACGTGGCGGCGATGGCACCGCGCGCTGGTCGCTAGCCGGGGTGTACGCATGAGCGCACCCGCCGCCCTGTGGACGTTGAGCCACTACAGCTTGCTGCGCGCCACCTCCAGCCCCCAGGCGCTGGTGGAGCATGCCCAGGCCTTGGGCTATGCGGCCATCGGCCTGACCGACGACAACACCCTGGGCGGCGTGGTGCAAGCGCACCTGGCCGCGCGCCGCTGCGGGCTGCCGTTGTGCATCGGCAGCCACTGGCGGGTGCGCTGGCCGGCGCTGCCGGGCGGCGGCTTTACGTTGGTGGCCTGGGCGGCCAACCGCACGGGTTATGGGCACATCAGCGCCTGGATCAGCCGGCTGCGCCAGGCCACCACCGGTGGCGACCCAACGCCCCGTGCCGATGCAGCGGCCCCGGGCGACCCCCAGGCCCTGCCCCTGCACACCGACGCCGACCGCGTGCCCGAGCTGCCCGGCTGTCTGCTGATGGCCGTGCCCTGGGCCTGGGCGCTGCCGCTGGCCGACGATACCGCCTGGGACGCCGGTCTGCGCGCCCTGGCCGACTGGCTGCACGCGCGCGGCCCCGAGCGGGTCTGGCTGGGCGTGAGCGCCGACGGACGGCTCGATGACGCCGCCTGGCAGCACCGCCTGATGGCGGCGGCCCGGCGCAGCGGCCTGCCCGCCGTGGCCGCACCGCAGGTGCGCATGCGTCACCCGGGCGAGCAGCCCCTGCTCGACACCCTGACCGCGATCCGGCTGCAGCGCCCGCTGAGCGCCTGCGGGCTGGCCCTGAGCGCCAACGCCGAGGCCCACCTGTGGCCCGTCGCGCGCTGGGCGCAGCGCTTCGACCCGGCGCTGATCGCCGCCACACGCGAGATCGCCGCGCGCTGCACCTTCACGCTCGATGAGCTGCGCTACGAGTACCCGCCCGAAGTCGTGCCGGCCGGGTACACCCCGACGCAACACCTGCGCGCGCTGGTGCAGGCCGGCGCGCGCCAGCGCTACCCCCACGGCACGCCCGCCCCGGTGCAGGCGCAACTGGAACACGAGCTGGCGCTGATCGCCGAACTCGGCTATGAACACTACTTTTTGACCGTGTACGACATCGTGCGCTTTGCGCGCGAGCGCGGCATCCTGTGCCAGGGCCGCGGTTCGGCAGCCAATTCCGCGGTTTGCTACTGCCTGGGCGTCACCGAAGTCGATCCCACGCGCCACACATTGCTCTTCGAGCGCTTCATCAGCCGCGCGCGCGCCGAGCCGCCGGATATCGACGTGGATTTCGAGCACCAGCGCCGCGAGGAGGTGATCCAGTACCTCTACACCAAATACGGGCGCGAGCGCGCCGCCCTGGCCGCCAGCGTCATCCGCTGGCAGGGCCGCCGCGCCATCCGGGACGTGGGCAAGGCGCTGGGCTTTGCGGCCCAGACCGTGGACGCGCTGGCGCGCCAGTGCCGCCACCAGGCCCCGCAGGACCTGCCACCCGCGGCGCTGGCGGCCGCCGGGCTGCGCGCGGACGATCCGGCCGTGCAGCACTGGCTGGCGCTGGCCCAGGCGCTGGTCGGTGCACCCAGGCACCGCTCGCAACACCCGGGGGGCTTCGTGCTCACGCGCGAGCCGCTGACCCACACCGTGCCGGTGGTGCCAGCCGCCATGCCGGGGCGCACCGTCATCGAGTGGGACAAAGACGACATCGACGCACTCGGCCTGCTCAAGGTGGATGTGCTGGCGCTGGGCATGCTCAGCGCGCTGCAGGGCGCCCTGCGACTGGTGAGCCAGCGGCGCGGCCGACCGTTTGCGCTGGCGGACATCCCGCCCGAGGACCCTGCCACGTTGGCCATGATCCAACGCGCCGACACGGTGGGCGTCTTTCAAATCGAGAGCCGGGCGCAGATGAGCATGCTGCCGCGCCTGCGCCCGGCCTGCTTCTACGACCTGGTGGTGCAAGTGGCCATCGTGCGGCCGGGGCCGATCCAGGGTGGCATGGTCCACCCTTACCTGGCCGCCCGCGAGCGCCAGCGCCGGGGCGAGCCGCTGCCGCTGCCGCGCCCCGAGCTGCGCGCGGCCCTCGAGCGCACGCTGGGGGTGCCGATCTTCCAAGAACAGGTGATGCAAATTGCCATGTTGGCCGCGGGCTTCAGCGCCGAGGAGGCCGACGCGCTGCGCCGCAGCATGGGCGCTTGGCGGCGCCCGGGCGAGCTCGAGCGCTTCGAGCAACGGCTGCTCGACGGCATGGCCAAGCGCGGCTACGACCCCGACTTCGCCCACGCCATCGTGCGTCAGATCCGCGGCTTTGGCAGCTACGGATTTCCCGAAAGCCATGCGGCCAGCTTTGCGCTGCTCGCCTACGCCAGCGCCTGGCTCAAGTGCCACGAGCCGGCGGCGTTTCTGGCCGCGCTGCTCAACGCCCAGCCAATGGGCTTTTACGCCCCGGCGCAGCTGGTGCAAGACGCCCAGCGGCACGGGGTGCGCGTGCTGCCGGTGGACGTGCAGATCAGCGACTGGGATTGCACGCTGGAGCCCGCAGGCGCCACCCCCGACCCGGCCGTGCGGCTGGGCTTGCGGCTGGTGCAGGGGCTGGGCGAGGCCGCGGGCCGGCGCGTGGTGGCGGCGCGGCAGGCGCAGCCGCTGCGCAGTGTGGACGACCTGGCACGCCGTGCCGCCCTGGACCGCCCCGCCTTGCAGGCCCTGGCGCAGGCCGACGCGCTGCAGGGGCTGGCCGGACACCGCCGCCAACAGTGGTGGACGGTGGCGGGTTGGCATGCGCCGCTGGCCCTGGAGCGCGCCGCGCCCTGCCCGGCCATACCCAGCGCCGCGGGGACCGACGCCCCCACCGACTGCTCCAACAACTACGGGCCCTACCACTTTCCGGAAAAGCTCATTCCGCTGATGATCGTCAACGCCCTGGCGGGCAAGCCGCTGCCCATCTACGGCGACGGCCAGCAAGTGCGCGACTG
>NZ_VJOL01000016.1 GCF_007556705.1 Tepidimonas thermarum
CGGCCATCACCTCCTCCAGCAGGCGGGCGCGGTGCTCGATCGGCCCACCGTAGGCGTCGGTGCGCTGGTTGCTGCCGCGACGCAAAAATTGGTCCAACAGGTAGCCGTCAACGACGCGCACGACGACGAGCCGCAACCGCTGTTCGACCACGTGGTGCGCCGGCTGGCGCCGCTGGGCTTGGCCTATGTGCACGTGATCGAGGGGCAAACGGGCGGCCCGCGCGACCACCAGCAGGGGCCGCAGCCGTTTGACTACGCGGCGCTGCGCCGCGCTTACCGCGACGCCGGCGGGACAGGGGCCTGGATGGTCAACAACGGCTACGACCGCGCGCTGGCCGAGCACGCCTTGGCCAACGGCGCCGATCTGGTGGCGTTTGGCCGCCCGTTCATCGCCAACCCGGACCTGACCCGGCGCTTGCGCGAGGGTCTGCCCCTCAACCCCCTGGACCGCGCCACGCTCTACGGCGGCGGGGCGGCCGGCTACACCGACTACCCGTTTGCGGCCTGAGGGGGCCGCTGCGCCACACGCCCGCCGACACGCGCGGTGCCGCGCGCCGGCGCCAGCCCGCTGGCACCGCGCTGGCGCCTCACAGCGGGCTGTCGATGCGGATCCAGGTGGTCTTGAGCTCGGTGTATTTGTCGAAGGCGTGCAGCGACTTGTCGCGCCCGATGCCGCTTTGCTTGAAGCCGCCAAACGGCACGGTGATGTCGTCCTCGTCGTACTGGTTGACGTGCACGGTGCCGGCGCGCAGCGCGCGCGCCACGCCGTGCGCCTTGTTGAGATCGCGGGTCCACACCGCCGCCTGCAGGCCGTAGATGCTGGCGTTGGCCTGCCGCACCACGTCGGCGATGTCGGTGAAGGTGATGACCGACAGCACGGGGCCGAAGATCTCCTCGCGCGCGATCGTCATGTCGTTGGTCACGCCATCGAAGACGGTGGGCTGCACGTAGCACCCGCCGGGCACGGGCTCGACGGCCTGCCCGCCGGCGAGCAGCCGCGCCCCTTCGGCCTGGCCTTGTTCGATGTAGCGCAACACGGTGTCGAGCTGGATGCGATCGACGATCGCGCCCATGACGGTGTTGCGGTCGAGCGGATTGGCCGGCTGGTAGCGCGGCACCAGGGCCAGCGCCTTGTCCAAAAAGGCGTCCTTGATCGACGCTTCGACGAACAGGCGCGAGGGGGCGTTGCAGCTTTCGCCCTGGTTGAAGAAGATGCTGCCCACGGCGGCCTCGACCGCGCGGTCCAGATCCGGGCAGTCGGCAAAGACGATGTTGGGCGACTTGCCGCCGAGCTCGGTCCAGGCGCGCTTGAGGTTGCTCTGCCCCGCCATGACATGGATTTGCTTGCCCACGCGCGTGCTGCCGGTAAAGGCAATGCAGTCCACGTCCATGTGCAGGGCCAGCGCGCTGCCCGCCTCCGGCCCAAAGCCGGGCACGACGTTGAAGACGCCCGGCGGAATGCCCGCTTCCAGCGCCAGCTCGGCCAGCCGCAGCGCGCTCAGCGGCGACTTTTCGCTGGGCTTGAGCACCACCGAATTGCCTGCGGCCAAGGCAGGGGCGATCTTCCACGCCGCCATGATCATCGGGTAGTTCCAGGGCACGATCACGCCCACCACCCCCACCGGCTCGCGTGTGATGAGCGCCAGCGCGGTTTGCGGCGTGGGCGCGATCTGGTCATAGACCTTGTCCACCGCCTCGCCATACCAGCGGATGCAGTTGGCGGCGCTGTTGACGTCCACGCCCCGGGCGTAGCGCAGCGGCTTGCCCATGTCCAGGGTTTCGATCAGCGCCAGCTCGTCGCCGTGCGCCAGGATCCGCTCGGCAAAACGGATGAGCACGCGCTTGCGCGCCGCCGGCGCCATGCCGGCCCAGCGCCGGTCCTCGAACGCCGCGCGGGCGGCGGCCACGGCGGCGTCGATGTCGGCCGGCCCGCCGCGCGCCACGCGCGTGAGCAGCCGGCCATCGACCGGCGAGAGGCAGTCGAAGGTGCGGCCATCGGCGGCATCGACGCGGCGGCCGTCGATGACGGCGCGGCCATCCAGGGACAGGGTGGACAGGTCGGGGGTGGCGCTGGTCATGGGCAAGGTCCTGGGGTTGGGGATAAGGGGCCGTTCAACGTCCGGTCAGTGCCGGGGTGTCGGCGCGCAGCGCGGCGGCGATTTCGCGCTCGCGCCGGCGCGTGCTGCGCGCCACCCAGGTGGCGTAGCCGACCACCACCAGGGTCACGACCGTGATCAGTATCGTGGCCGCCGCATAAATGGTGGGGTTGATGCCGCGGCGCGCGTAGCCAAAGATGACCTGCGGCAGCGTGTTGACGCCCGGGCCGGAGAGGAATTCCGAAATCACCACATCGTCGAACGACAAGGTGAACGAGAGCAAAAAAGCCGCCACCACCGCCTGCGCAATGTTGGGCAGCGTCACGAGGAAGAACACCTGGTGCGGCCGCGCGCCCAGGTCCATCGCCGCCTCCTCGATGCGGCGGTCCATCTCCAGCAGGCGCGACTGCACCACCACCATCGCGTAGGCCATGCCCATGAGCGTGTGGCCCAGGATGATGGTGAGCATGCCGCGCTCGGGCCAGCCGAACACGTTTTGCGCCCCCACCATGAGCAGCAGCAGCGACAAGCCG
This sequence comes from Tepidimonas thermarum, assembly GCF_007556705.1. Taxonomy (GTDB): domain Bacteria; phylum Pseudomonadota; class Gammaproteobacteria; order Burkholderiales; family Burkholderiaceae_C; genus Tepidimonas; species Tepidimonas thermarum. The sequence goes on from NZ_VJOL01000016.1 coordinate 2,630, forward strand.
ATGATGACCTCGGGCATCACCAGCGGGGCGTTGACCATGCCGGAAAACACGGTGCGCCCCCAAAAGCGCCGGTAGCGCACCAGCACGAAGGCGGCAAACGTCCCCAGCACGGCCGACAGCGCCCCGGTGGTCAGCGCCACTTTGAGCGAGATGAAAAAGCCGTTGACGATCTTGGTGTCGCTCAGCAGCGCCTCGTACCAGCGCAGCGAAAACCCGGTAAAGACCGCATCCTGGCGCGTGCTGTTGAACGAAAAGACGATCATGAACAGCAGCGGCGCGTACAAAAAGGCATAGACCAGCAGCATCCAGCCCTTGCCAAAGTGGCGCGTGAGCAGGGATTTCATGGGGCCTCCGGTTCAGGCAGCGGTGCGCTCACCGCTGTAGCGGTAGTAGATGGCCAGCGGCACGACGATCAGGCCGATCATGACCACCGCCAGCGCCGCCGCGCGCGGCCAGTTGTTGGCGGCAAACATCTCGTCCCACACCACGCGACCGATCATGAGGTTTTCCGGGCCGCCCAGCAGCGACGGGATGACGAACTCACCCACCGACGGGATGAACACCAGCATGAAGCCGGCGATGATGCCTGCCTTGGACAGCGGCACGGTCACCAGCCAAAACGCGCGCCACGGCGTGGCGCCCAGGTCGTAGGCGGCCTCCAGCAGCCGCCAATCCAGCTTGACCAGGTTGGCGTAGAGCGGCAGCACCATGAAGGGCAGGTACACATAGGTCATGCCCACCAGCATCGACACGTTGGTGTAGAGCAGGTGCAGCGGCTCGTCGATGAGGCCGATGGCCATGAGCGCGCGGTTGAGGATGCCGGCGTCGGCCAGGATGCCCTTCCAGGCATAGACGCGCAGCAAAAACGAGGTCCAAAACGGCAGCATCACCAGCAGCAGCAGCGCCGGCCGCACCGACGCCGGGCTGCGCGCGATGAAGTACGCAAACGGGTAGCCGATCAGCAGGCACAGCGTGGCGGTGATGCCCGCATACAGCAGCGAGCGCACATAGGCCTCGATGTAGAGCGTCTGAAACAGTGGGCCGTCCCATTCGGCCTTGAAGATGGTCCAGTAGTTCTCGTACTTCAGGCGCAGCACGCCGGCCGAGGCGTCCCACAGGGGTCGGAACGGGTCGATGCCGTCGCCCATGTCCACGAAGCTGATGTAGAGGAGGATCAGAAACGGCAGCAGAAAAAACACCGTCAGCCATGCAAACGGCACGGCAATGACGAAGCGGCGTCCCGGCACGGACAGCCAACCGGGGGCGGGGGCGGGGGCCATCGCGGTTCTCCAGCAACGGGGGCGGCGTCAGTCGCGCAGCACGACGCCGGCGGTGTCGCTCCACCAAAACCACACCTCATCGTCCCAGGTGATGTCGGAGAGGTCGTGGCGCGAGGTATTGGCCTCGGTGATGCGTATCTTTTGGCCCGAGGCGGTGACGACGATGTAGCTGTTGTACGAGCCGAAGTAGGCGATTTCCTTGACCCGGCCCTGGAACAGGTTGCAGGGCACCCCTTCCGGGCGGGTTTTGGCGATGTCGATCTTCTCGGGCCGCACGGCCACGCACAGCGGCATGCCCACGGTGCCCGTGGTGCCGTGGCCGACGTGGATGCGCCCGACCGCGGCATCGACGGCGCAATGGTCGGGCTCGTCGATGCTGAGCGTGCCGTCGAACAGGTTGACGCTGCCGATGAAGTCGGCCACGAAGCGGTTGGCCGGAAATTCGTACATCTCCTGCGGCGTGCCGACCTGCAGCACCCGGCCCTTGCTCATGACGGCGATGCGGCTGGCCATGGTCATGGCCTCTTCCTGGTCGTGCGTGACCATGACGCAGGTCACGCCCACCTGCTCGATGATGTTGACCAGCTCGAACTGGGTCTGCTCGCGCAGCTTTTTGTCCAGCGCGCCCAGCGGCTCGTCCAGCAACAGCAGCTTGGGACGCTTGGCCAGGCTGCGCGCCAGCGCCACGCGCTGCTGCTGGCCGCCGGAGAGCTGGTGCGGCTTGCGCTTGGCGTAGGCGGTGAGCTGCACCAGCGCCAGCATGTCATCGACGCGCTTGGCGATTTCGGCCTTGGGCAGACCCTCGCGCCGCAGCCCAAAGGCGACGTTTTCCCAAATGTCCAGGTGCGGAAAGAGCGCGTAGCTCTGGAACATCATGTTGACCGGGCGCTCGTAGGGCGGCAGGCCCGCCACATCCTGCCCCCCCAACAGAATGCGGCCCGAGGTGGGCGTCTCGAAGCCGGCGAGCATGCGCAGCAGCGTCGATTTGCCGCACCCGGAGCTGCCCAGCAGCGCAAAGATCTCGCCGCGGCGCACGGACAGCGACACCTCGTCGACGGCCACCGCCTCGTCAAAGCGCTTGACGAGCTTTTCGGTGACCAGGTAGTTCTCCTGCTCGCCTGGAGCACGGGGAGCTTCAGCCATGACGGTTCACACTCCTGCAGGTCGGCCACGGTGGCCTACAGACAAACAAAACGGGCTGTTCATACACGGTGGCACGAACAGCCCGGGGGTCATCGGCGGTGCGGGAGGACACCGCCCGGCATCACTTGCCGCGCTTGAACGCGTTGTAGGCCGACGCCATCGCCTCGCGCGCCTCGTTCGTGAAGCTGCTGGGCTGGATGAGCTTGGGCATGTAGTCGGCCGGCGGGAAGATCGAAGGGTTGTTGACCACCTCGGGCTTCATCTGGTCGCGGCCCTGGGTGTTGCCGGTGTTGTAGCCCATTTCGTTGGCCATGGCGGCGGCGTTTTCGGGCTTGAGGAAGAAGTTGATGAACGCGTGCGCGTTGTTGGGGTGCTTGGCGTCCTTGAGGATGGCCATGGTGTCGAAGAACGCCAGCGCACCGGTGGCGGGCAGCAGCGCGACGATTTCGTCCTTGGAGCCGGTTTCGGCGGCGCGGCTGGCAGCGATGTTGATGTCGCCCGCCCAGCCGATGACCGCGCAGGCCTTGCCGCTGGCGATGTCGTCGATCATGGTGGAGCTGAAGATCCGGATGTCCTTGCGCACCTTGAGTAGCATGTCCACCGCGGCCTTGTAGTCGGCCGGATCATTGGAGTAGGCGTCCTTGCCGATGTAGTGCAGCGCCACCGGGATGATTTCGGTGGGCGAGTCCAGGTAGGCGATGCCGCAGGACTTGACCTTGGCGGTGTACTTGGGGTTGAACACCAGGTCCCAGGCGTTGTCGGGCATGGGCATGCCGCCCAGCGCCTTTTCCACCTTTTGCTTGTTGATGCCGACGGTGGTAAAGCTCCAGCCCCAGGGCACCAGGTATTGGTTGCCCGGGTCGACGCGATCGAGCACCTTCATCACGGCGCTGTCGAGGTTGCCGTAGTTGGGGATCTTGGCCTTGTCCAGCGGCTGGAACAGGCCGGCTTCGATTTGCGGCTTGGCAAACACGCTGCCGGGCACGACGATGTCGTAGCCGGTGTTGCCCGCCACCAGCTTGGCGTGCAGGGCCTCGTTGGTCTCGAAGGTGTCGTAGTTGACCTTGATGCCGGTCTCTTTCTCGAACGCTTCGAGCATGCCCTCGGGGATGTAGTCGGGCCAGTTGTAGATGTTGAGGACTTTCTCGTCGTCGAGCACGGGACCGGCCGGGGCTTGGGCGACCGCGGGGGCCGGGGCAGGGGCGGGCTGGGCGACGGGTTCTTCTTTCTTGCCGCAGCCGGCAACGAAAGCGGCGGCCAGGGCCAGGGCCAACAAGCGCTTTTTCATGTCCACACTCCTATCGGGATCGAGGGTTTTTGGAGATTGGGATTGCCAAGCAACCATCAGGCCGGTGCGGACGGACCCACCACGACGCCCCAAGATGCTCGTGGCAGATTCTAGGACACCCCCGGCGCGGTTTTGCCCTGTTGTCGCAAATCCGCCCATGTGGCGTCGAGCGCGCGGCGAATCAGCGCAATCATGTCGTCGATGTCGGCGCGCGTCATGACCAGCGGCGGCGCGATGATCATGCGGTCGCCCACGGCGCGCATGACCACGCCGGTATCGAAGCAGTGCGCGCGGCAGGTCATGCCCACCGCCCACTCCTCCGGGAACGGTGCCAGCGTGGCCTTGTCACGCACCAAAATGAGGCCGGCGACGAAGCCGCAGGTCTCGGCCACCCCCACCAGCGGGTGGTCGGTCAGCTCGGCAAAGCGCTGCGCCAAATAGGGGCCGGTGTCGTGCCGCACGCGCTCGGGCAGGTGCTCGCGCGCCATCAGGTCCAGGTTGGCCAGCGCCACCGCGCACGCGACCGGGTGGCCGCTGTAGGTGTAGCCGTGGGTGAACTCCCCCCCTTCGATGAGCACGCGCGCCACGCGCTCGTTGACCAGGACGCCGCCCAAGGGGATGTAGCCGCTGGTGACCGCCTTGGCAAACGTCACCAGATCGGGCTGGGTGCCAAAGCGCTCGTAGGCAAACCAGTGGCCCAGGCGGCCAAAGGCGCAGATCACCTCGTCGGAAATCAGCAAAATGCCGTACTTGTCGACGATGCGCTGGACCTCGGGCCAGTAGGTCTCGGGCGGGATGATGACGCCACCCGCACCCTGCACGGGTTCGGCAATGAAGGCCGCCACGCGTTCCGGGCCGACCTCGAGGATTTTTTCTTCCAGCCAGCGCGCGGCGCGCAGGCCAAACGCCGCCGGCGTCTCGTCGCTGCGCCGGTGCTGCCAGTAGTAGGGCTGCTCGATGTGCACGATGCCGGGGATGGGCAAATCCCCCTGCGCGTGCATGCCGGCCATGCCACCCAGCGAGGCGGCGGCGACGGTGGAGCCGTGGTAGGCGTTCCAGCGGCTGATGATGACCTTGCGCTGGGGCTGGCCCATCAGGTCCCAATAGCGGCGCACCAGCCGCACGTTGGTGTCGTTGGCCTCCGAGCCGCTGCTGGTGAAAAAGACGTGCGAAAAGCGCCGCCCGTTGACCGGCGGGGCCAACGCGGTCAGGCGCTGGGCCAGGCGCACGGCCGGCTCGGTGGTGGTCTGAAAAAACGCGTTGTAAAAGGGCAGCTCCAGCATTTGGCGGTAAGCGGCCTCGGCCAGCTCACGCCGCCCATAGCCGGCGTTGACGCACCACAGCCCGCTCATGCCATCCAGAATGCGGTGGCCTTCGGAGTCCCACACGTAGATGCCCTCGGCGCGGGTGATGACGCGCGCGCCCTTGGCCGCCAGCGCCTGGTGGTCGGTAAAGGGATGCAAAAAATGCGCGCTGTCCAGCGCCTGCAGCGCGCGCGTGTGCGCGCTCGGGGAGGGAAAGCGGTCGGCGGGGGCGTTCATGGGCGGGCTCCTCGGGGCGGTCTCGGGCAGGTCAGACGTGCAGCAGCAGGTGCTCACGCTCCCAGGGCGAGATGACTTTCATGAACTCTTCGAACTCGAGTTCCTTGATCTCGGTGTAGATGGTGATGAACTCCTCACCCAGCACGTGGTGCAGGTCGGGCTCGCGGCGCAGCCAGTCCAGCGCTTCGCCCAGGCTGCGTGGCAGCGCGTAGGGCGACAAATAGGCGTCGCCGCGCATCTCCGGCTTGGGCTTGATCTTGTTGACCAGGCCCAGGTAGCCGCAGGCCAGCGTCATGGCCATGGCCACGTAGGGGTTGGCGTCGGCGCCGATGACGCGGTTTTCCACCCGGCGCGCCTGCGGCGGCGCGATGGGCGAGCGGATGCCCACCGTGCGGTTGTCGTGGCCCCATTCGATGTTGATGGGCGCGGCGGTGTGACGCGCCAGCCGCCGGTAGCTGTTGACGTAGGGTGCCACCAACGCCATGGCCGCCGGGATGTAGCGCTGCAGCCCGCCGATGTAGTGGTAGAAGGCCTCCGAGGGCGAGCCGTCCTCGTTGCTGAAGAGGTTGCGGCCGGTGGCCTTGTCGACGATGCTTTGGTGGATGTGCATCGCACTGCCTGGCTCGCCGGCGATCGGCTTGGCCATGAAGGTGGCGTACATGTCGTGGCGCAGCGCGGCCTCGCGCACGGTGCGCTTGAACAAAAACACCTCGTCGGCCAGCGCCAGCGGGTGGGAGTGGAAGAAATTGATCTCCATCTGCCCGGCGCCCACTTCGTGGATCAGGGTGTCCACGTTGAGCTCCATCTTTTCGCAGCAGTCGTAGATCTCCTCGAACAGGGGGTCGAATTCGTTGACCGCGTCGATGGAGTAGGCCTGGCGCGAGGTTTCGGCGCGGCCGCTGCGGCCGATGGGCGGGTGCAGCAGCGTGTTGGGGTCGGTGTTGCGCGCGGTCAGGTAGAACTCGAGCTCCGGCGCCACCACCGGCTCCAGGCCCATGGCCTCGTACAGACCGCAGACGTGGCGCAGCACGCTGCGCGGCGCGTAGGGAATGAGCTTGCCGCTGTGGTCGAAACAGTCGTGGATGACCTGGGCCGTGGGGTCGCTGGCCCAGGGCACGATGCGCGCCGTGGTGGGGTCGGGGCGCAGCTGCATGTCGCGGTCGGTGGGCTCGATGACGTCGTAGTACGGCCCGCTTTTGGGCTGCTCGCCGGTCACGCTCATGGCCACGATGGCCTGCGGCAGCCGCATGCCGCGGTCTTCGGTGAATTTTTCGCGCGGCAGGATCTTGCCGCGCGCGACACCGGTCAGGTCGGGCACCAGGCACTCGACTTCGGTGACCCGCCGTTCGTTGAGCCACTGTTCGAGATCGTTGAAAGATTTGAGGTGTTTGGAACTGCTCATGGGTTGCTCCGTTGCCCGGAAGGAGGCGCCACGGCCGGCACGGCTGGCGACGCCCACGGGGGTTGCCCGGTCATGCTGGCTGCGGGCGCGGCCACGCACCAAGACCCGGCGCACAGAACAGCCTAAGGGAATTCGGGGGCGGCGGCAAAGGCGCGCGCCTCGGCCTCGCGGCGCGCGCGCCGCTGGCGCAGCGCCTGGCCAAAGGCCTCAAATATGGCACTGGACAGCGCATCCTCCCAGCAGCGCCACTCCGGGTGCCACTGCACGGCCAAGGCAAAGGCGCGGGCCTGCTCGAATTCGACCGCCTCGATCAGGCCATCGGGCGCATGGGCCACGGCACGCAAGCCGGGCGCAAGGCGCCGGATGCCCTGGCCGTGCAGCGAATTGACGCGCACGCTGGGCGCGCCGCGCGCCAGCCGGTGCAACAGGCTGTCGGGCTGCAGCGTCACCTCGTGCCGCGGCGCGTATTGTTCGTCGAGCGGCGCGCTTTTGGGCTCGCGGTGGTCCAGGTAGCCGGGCAGGGCGTGCACCGCCTGGTGCAGGCTGCCGCCCAGGGCGACGTTGATTTCCTGAAAACCGCGGCAAATGCCCAGCAGCGGCACACCCTCGGCCAGGGCCTGCCGCACCACGGCCAGCGTCACCTCGTCGCGCGCCTCGTCCAGCGGCAGCGACGGGTCGGCCACCGGCTCGCCAAAGTGACGCGGGTGCACGTTGGAGGGCGAGCCGGTCAGCACGACACCATCGACCAGCGCCAGCAGCCGCGCGACCTCGCTGGCATCGGCCAGCGGAAACATCACCGGCTGGGCCTGCGCGCCCACCTTGACGGCACGGGCGTATTTGTCCCCCAGGATCAGGTAGGGTTGCGCGTGCACCGTCTCGCCCAGCAGGCGGTGGTCGGCGGGCATCCAAACGAGGGGGGTGGCAGAGGCGACCGACATGGTTGGACCCATTCTGGCGGTCGATTGGGTGCACAATGGGTGCCATTTGCCCCCACCGCATGGTGCCACTTGACGGGGGACAAGGATGGCTTTCGATGACGCAATCCTCCACGCTGCTGGCCGATTACGTGCTCACGGAGATGGCGCGGCCCGACGGCCCGGCCGGACCGGGCTCGGGGTTGCCGCTCAACCGCCGGCTCTACGAGGCGCTGCGGCGCGCGATGCTCGAGGGCCGGCTGTCGGCGGGCGATCGCCTGCCGTCGAGCCGCGAGCTGGCACAAGACCTGCACCTGTCGCGCAACACCGTGGTCGCCGCGCTCGAACAGTTGGGCGCCGAGGGCTACCTGGTCAGTCGCGTCGGCAGCGGCACCTATGTGCATGAGCAGCTGCCCCACGCTGGCATGGGCGCCCGCCCGCGCGCGCACGCCGGCACAACGCGTCTGCCCGGGCTGTCGGGGCGCGGGCGGGTGCTGGTCGAGCGCTACGGTGCGTGCGCGCTGGAAATCCAGCCTTTCACGCCCGGCCCGGCGGACTTCAGCGCCTTTCCGGTGGCGCTGTGGCAGCGGCTGCAAAACCGCCACTGGCGCAACGCCCGGCCCGAGATGCTGGACTACACCACCTCGGGCGGCTACGGGCCGCTGCGGCGCGCCGTGGCCGACTACCTGCGCGTCTCGCGCAGCGTGCGGCTCGACCCCGAGCAGGTGCTCATCACCACCGGCACGCAGCAGTCGCTGGAGCTGTGCGCGCAGTTGCTGGCCGACGCGGGCGATGCGGTGTGGATCGAGGACCCCGCCTACTGGGGCGCGATCAAGGCCTTGACCGCGTGCGGCCTGCAGCTGCAGCCGGTGCCGGTGGATGGCGACGGCGTCGACCCCGCGGCAGCCAGCGGGACGGCACCGCGGCTCATCTACGTGACGCCGTCGCACCAGTACCCCAGCGGCGTGGTGATGCCCTTGGTGCGCCGCCAGGCGCTGCTGGCCGCCGCCGCCCGCGCCAACGCCTGGATCCTGGAGGACGACTACGACAGCGAATTCCGCTTCGACGGCGCACCGATCGCGTCGCTCAGCGGCCTGGACGACGACGGCCGCGTGTGCTACCTGGGCACGTTTTCCAAGGTGCTCTACCCCGGGCTCAAGCTCGGCTACCTGGTGGCGCCGCGCGCGCTGGTGGACGCCTTCCGGCAGGCGCACTACGACCTCTACCGCCCGGGCCAATTGCCGCTGCAGGCGGCCCTGGCCGAGTTCATCGAGATGGGCCATTTTGCCGCCGCCCTGCGCCGCACGCGCCAGACCTACGCCGCGCGGCGCGCGCAGCTGCTGCAGGCGCTCGAGCCGCTGTTGCACACCGGCCAGGTCCAGCTCACCGGCGCCGCCCAGGGGCTGCACCTGTGTCTGCGGCTGCCGCTTTCGGTGGACGACCGCGCCATCGCCGAGCAACTGGCCGCCGAAGGCATCTCGGTGCGGCCGTTGTCGGCCTATTGCCTGCAGCGGCGTGATCTGCGCGGGCTGCTCATCGGCTACGGCTACGCGCAGCCCCAGCTCATCGAGCCGTGCGCGCGCCGCATCGTGGCCGTGGTGCAGCAGGCGCTGCGCTAGCCCGCGCGCGGTGCGCGCCTGGGGGCAGGGTTTAGCTGCCCAGCGCGTCGCGCCAGCGGTGCCACGCCATGCCCAGGGCCAGCACCGGGGTGCGCAGCCACGGCCCGCCGGGAAAGTCGCGGTGGCGCAGCCGCGCAAAAAGGTCAAAGCGCTCGGACTGGGCCGTGATGGCTTCGGCCACCAGGCGGCCGGCCAGCCCGGTCAGGGCCACGCCGTGGCCGCTGAAGCCCTGCAGGTAGTAGATGTGGTGCCCCACGCGGCCAAAATCCGGCGCGCGGTTCATCGTGATGTCCACGAAGCCGCCCCACACATGCATCGCCTGCACGCCGGTGAGCTGGGGAAAGACCGCGCACAGGCGCCGCAGCAGGGTGTCGCGCAGGTGCCGCGGCGTCATGGTGGTGTAGCTCACGCGCCCGCCAAACAGCAACCGGTCGTCCGCGCTGAGGCGAAAATAGTCCAGCACGACGTTGTTGTCGCACACCGCCGCCCGGCTGGGGATCAGGGTGGACGCCAGCGCGCGCGGCAGGGGTTCGGTGGCCAGGATGTACGTGCCCACCGGCATGATGCGCGGGTGGATGTCGGCCAGCACACCGGGGCCGTGCTCGGGCAGCGTGCAGTTGCCCGCGACGACGGCAAAGTCCGCCTCCACGGTGCCAGCGTCGGTGTCCACGCGCACGCCATCGGGCAGGCGCTGCAGCCGGCGCACCGGGCTGTGTTCGTGCAACACGGCCCCGGCCGCCTGGGCTGCGCGCGCCAGCCCCAGCGCGTATTTGAGTGGGTGCAGGTGGCCGGAGACGGTCTCGTAGGCCGCGGCCACGTAGCGCGGGCTGTCGATGTGGCGGCGCACCTCGGCACCTTCGGCCCAGGTACTGGCCAGGCCGTAGTCGCGCGCCAGCGCGTCCATCTCGGCCCGCAGCGCGCGCGCCTTGCGCGGGCGGTCGGCCACGTACAGGTAGCCATGCACACGGTCGCAGTCGATGCCGTGGCGCGCGATGCGCTCGTCAATCAGCCGCACCGCCTCCAGCGACAGCTCCCAGGCCATGCGCGCCGCTGCCCGGCCCAGCTGCGCCTCGAACGGGGCCATGCCACTGGCATAGCCGACGATGGCCTGGCCGCCGTTGCGCCCGCTGGCGCCGGCCCCGATGCGCTCGGCTTCCAGCAGCACCACGCGCCGGCCGCGCTCGGCCAGCTCCAGCGCCGCGCTCAGGCCGGCAAAGCCGCCACCCACCACCACCACGTCGGCACGCTGCCGGCCCGCAAGCGCGGGCTGCGCCGGCGGACGCGTCACACTCGCCTCGTAGTAGCTGTCGGCGTTGAGCTGGGTGTCGGAACGCAAAAGGGAAGGGCGCAGCATGGCGTGACCAAGGCAAGCAATGGCACCGTACCATAGCCCATACAGGCTTGTCCCAGGGTGCCAATCGCGCCCGCGTGCGCGGCGCCAGCGCGCGCCCGCACACGGCTCAGTTCAGGTGTGCAGCAGCGCGGCCGTCTGGCGCGCCAGCTCGTCGAGGAAGGCGCGGGTGCGTGCCGGCAGGTGGCGCCGGCTTGGCAGCGCCGCGTACAGCGACCAGTGGTCGGTGACCCAGCCATCGAGCACGCGCTCGAGCTCCCCGCTGGCCAGGCGCTGCGCCACCAGGTCGAGCGACACCGACACAATGCCGCCCCCGTCGAGCGCCATGCGCAGCAGCGCTTCCAGGTGGTTGCTGCACGCGCGCGGCTCGACCGCCACGCGCACCTTCTGCTCCGGGCGGTCGGGTGGCCACAGCGTCCACGCGTGGGCGTGCTGCCCCGGGGGACGGTAGCGCAAGCAGTGGTGGCGCACCAGCTCGTCTGGGTGGCTGGGTGCCCCCATACGGCGCACATAGGCCGGCGCGGCCACCAGCGCGCTCACCCCACTGGCGATGCGGCGCGCGATCAAGCCGGTATCGACCACCCCTTCGACCGCGAACAGCGCGACGTCGTGCTCCTCCACCGACGGGATGGCGTAGCTCTCGACATCGACTTCGACACGCAACGCGGCATGTTGCGCGGTCAAGCGCGGCACGATGGGCGCCACCAGCACGCTGGCCAGCACCGGGGTGGCCAGCACCCGCAACACGCCCGAGACGGTGTGGCTGCGCTGGCTCACCAGCGCGTCGGCCTCGTCCAGGTCGGCCAGGATGCGCCGCACCCGGTCCAGATAGGCCGCGCCCTCGTCGGTCAACACCACGCGGCGCGTGGTGCGCTGCAGCAGGCGCACGCCCAGTTGCGCCTCGAGCTCGGCCACCATGCGCGTGACGCTGGCAGCCGAGACGTCGAGCACCCGGGCGGCCGCAGCGAAGCCGCCCGCATCGACGACGGTTTGAAAGGCGCGCAGGCAGTGCAGTCGGTCCATGGGGATATTGTCGATGTTTGTTTCATTTACCGCAACAGTTTATTGCACTTCAAGCGGTTTATCGGCACGACGTTGATCAGTACAGTTCGTCTCACGGGCTGCGACGACAGCCCCGAATCTGCAAACCACGCACTGCTTCAACGAAAGGAAATGATCATGAACCGCTTGTCTTTTGCCACTCTGTTGGGTGCTGCCCTGCTCGCCAGCGCAACGGCTGCTTCGGCCGCGGGCTTCCCGGTCGCCTCGGGCGAATTCTCGTCCGTGGACATGGCTGCCGCCAACGCCAGCGCACCGGCGCGCACCGCCAGCGCAACCCCCAAGGCCGAAGGTCGCACGCGCGCCGAGGTGATGGCGGAACTGGAAGCCGCCCGCTGCCGTGGCGAGCTGCTGTTCGACGGTGAAACCGGCCGCACCTACAAAGACGTCTTCCCCGGCCGCTATCCGCTGCCCGAATGCCGTTGAGGACAGCACGTCACCGGGCCGGGCCTGCACGCCTGGCCCACACGCCCGACCCACCCAAAGCCTCCGTTCGCGGAGGCTTTGTCATGGGTTTGTCACGCCCTCGGCCGACGATCGTGGCCTCCCTGGTTCACCTCCCACGACTCACCATGGCCAAAGACTTCGACCTGATGGAAGACTCCAACCGCAGCGCCAACCCGACCATCCACGAGGTGTCGGATCCCGCACGGCGCATTTTCGTGCGCGGCGCGCTGGCCAGCGCCACCGCTGCGCTGTTTGGCGGCAGCCTGCTGGCGGGCTGCGCCAGCACCGGTTCGTCGCAGGCGGCCTCGCTCGGCCGCGGCATCGGCTTTGCAAGCGTTCCGATGCGCGACGTGGACGAGGTGCTGGTGCCGCCGGGCTACACTGCGCGCGTGCTCAACCGCTGGGGCGACCCAGTGGGCATTGCCGGCAAGATGCCCGCGTTCAAGACCGACGGCTCCAACACCGCCGACGAGCAAGCGCTTCAGGCCGGCATGCACCATGATGGCCTTGCCTACTACCCGCTCGACGGCAGCCGCCGCGGCCTGCTGGCCATCAACCACGAGTACACCGACGACGGGCTGCTGCACCCGGATGGCATGAAGACCTGGAGCGCCGAGAAGGTGCGCAAGGCCCAAGCCGCGCACGGCGTGTCCATCATCGAGGTCGAAGCCGGCCCGAACGGCTGGCGCCAGGTGCTGCCGTCGAAATACGCGCGCCGCATCACCGCGGCCACGCCGATGACGATCAGCGGCCCGGCCGCCGGCCATGCGCTGATGAAGACCGCCGCCGACCCGAGCGGCACGCGGGTGCTGGGCACGCTCAACAACTGCGCGCACGGCCAAACGCCCTGGGGCACCTACCTGACCTGCGAAGAAAACTTCATCGGCTACTTCCACGGCCCGGACAGCCCGGACGCGCACGGCAAGCGCTGGGGCCTCAAGAAAGGCGGCGCCGGCTACCGCTGGCATGAGTACGACGAGCGCTTCGACGCCACCCGGCACCCCAACGAACCGAACCGTTTTGGCTGGGTGGTCGAAATCGACCCGATGGACCCGACCATGACGCCGATCAAGCGCACCGCGCTGGGCCGCGCGGCGCACGAGGGTGCGGCGGTGGCGCTGACCGACGATGGCCGTGCCGTCGTCTACATGGGCGAAGACGCGCGCTTCGAGTACATCTACAAGTTCGTCAGCCGCGACCGCGTCAAGCCGGGCGGTTTTGCCGCCAACCGCGATTTGCTCGACCACGGCACGCTGTACGTGGCCAAGTTCAACGCCGACGGCAGCGGTGAGTGGCTGCCGCTGGTGCATGGCCAAGGCCCGCTGACGGCCGCCAACGGCTTTGCCAACCAGGGCGCAGTGCTGATCCAGGCGCGTCAAGCCAGCGATGCCCTGGGCGCCACCAAGATGGACCGCCCGGAATGGACCGCCGTGGACCCGATCAGCAAAGAGGTCTATTGCACCCTGACCAACAACAGCAACCGCGGCCGCGACAAGAGCCCCGGTGCGGATGCGGCCAACCCGCGCGTGAACAACACCATGGGCCACATCATCCGCTGGAAGGAAAGCGGCGACCTGGACGCCACCCGCTTCACGTGGAACCACTTCGTGATGGCGGGCGATCCGTCGCTGCCGCGCGCCGAGGCCAAGGGCAACATCCGCGGCGATATCTTCGGCAGCCCGGACGGCCTGTGGGTCGATCCGCGCGGCGTGCTGTGGATCCAGACCGACGTGTCCACCTCGACGCTGGGCAAGGGCGACTATGCCAACTTGCCCAACAACCAGATGCTGGCCTGCGACCCGACCAAGGGCGAGATCCGCCGCTTCCTGGTCGGCCCGCGCGGCTGCGAGGTCACCGGCATCGCGATGACGCCGGACCTGCGCACGATGTTCATCAACATCCAGCACCCGGGCGAAAGCCCCAGCGAGCGCAGCGACCCGGACGCGCCGACCAAGTACTCGCGCTGGCCGGACGGCGGCCGTCCGCGCTCGGCCACCGTCGTCATCACCAAAAACGACGGCGGCGTCATCGGCCTGTGACCCCCGGGCGGACACCCGGTCCGCCTGCCCCCGATCTGCCGGCCCCTCGGGGCCGGTTTTGTTGAGGAGTCCGATCCCATGCGTTTTCCCCTTTTGCCCCTGGCGTGGCGCGGCGCCGTCGCCGCCACGGCCCTGCTGCTGGCCGGCACCGTCGCGGCCCAGACCGTGCGCTTCGTCGCGCTGGGCGACATGCCCTACGGCCCGCCGGACAAGAGCTATCCGCCCTACCGCGCGCTGATCGAGCGCGTCAACGCGCTGCAGCCGGCCTTCACCGTCCACGTCGGCGACTTCAAGGCCGGCTCCACGCTGTGCAGCGACGAGGAGTTTTCCGCCCAGTTGGAGCACTTTGGCCGCTACCGCGGTGCCGTGGTCTATACCCCAGGCGACAACGAGTGGACCGACTGCCACCGCGCCAACAACGGCAGCTACGACCCGCTGGAGCGCTTAACCACGCTGCGCCAGCGCTTCTACACCCCCGGGCGATCGCTCGGCCAGCAGCCCATCGCGGTGGAAAACCAGTCCACCGCCATGCCCGCCTTCGCGCCCTATGTGGAAAACCAGCGCTGGTGGGCCGGCGACGTGCTGTTCGTCGCCGTGCACATCGTCGGCAGCAACAACAACTTCGAGACGCGCGACCCCAAGGCCGTGGCGGAGTTTTTCGAGCGCGACCGCGCCAACGTCGCCTGGCTGCGCGCCGCCTTCGAGCTGGCGCAGCAGCGCAACGCGCGCGCCATGGTGGTGGCCATGCAGGCCGACCCGTTCGACAACCAGCAGCCGGTGGAGACGTTCCCGCGCCACTCAGGGTTTGCCGCCAGCATCGGCGACACGCTGGTGCCGCTGGCCGCGCAGTGGGGCCGCCCGGTGTTGCTGATCCACGGCGACAGCCACGTGCTGGCGTTCGACAACCCTTTCAAGCACCAGAAAAAGCCGGTGCTGAACCTGACACGCCTGCAGGTGCCGGGCGCGGCCGACGTGCGCGCGGTGGAGGTGAGCGTCGATCCGGCGTCGTCGCAGCCGTGGACCATCCAGGTCTTTGACGCCCAGCCTTGAGGCGCGTGTGAAGCCCGATGACGTTGTTTATGAACAACATTCGGGTCATCACGAATTGACTTCACATCACCGTCATCAGGGGCCGGTGCAATAGCCCCTGTGGTTCGGCCCTCCGGGCCACCCATCCCCGGTTGCAGCCCCCCATCCGGGGCTGCCGCTTTCTGGTTCAACCCTAGGAAATCCGACGATGAAAAAATCCCTGATCGCCCTGGCCGCCCTGATGGCCACCGGGGCCGCCCTGGCCCAATCCAACGTCACGCTGTACGGTCGCGTGGACCTGTCGGTGGGCAACCTCAAGGACAAGGTCAAGAACACCTCCACCACCCAGATGTTCCAGGGCGGCGAGGGCGGTCTGACCACCTCGCGCTGGGGCCTGCGCGGCACCGAGGATCTGGGCGGCGGCCTGAAGGCGGCCTTCAAGCTGGAAAACCGCTTCAACGCCGACACCGGCGCGTCGCAAGACCCATACTTCAAAGGCGAATCCAGCCTGTCGCTGATGGGTGGCTTCGGCGAGGTCAAGCTCGGCCGCAGCACCACGGTGTACGACGACGTGCGTGCCCTGGGCCAGAGCCGCGATGTGTTCGACTCGGCCTTCACCGCTTCCAGCAACGGCGTGTTCAAGTCGGGCGGCGACTACACCTCGCGCTTTGACAACAAAATCAGCTACTACAGCCCCAACATGAACGGCTTTTACGCCGGCATCGACTACGCGCTCGACGAGGACGCGACCAAGTCCGCCGACCAGTACGCGCTCAAGGTGGGCTACAAGGTCAAGGACTTCGAGGTGGCGCTGGCGCACCAAAACGAAAAAGGCAAGCAGGACAAGTACACCGTGCTGGCCGCGATGTACGACTTTGGCGCCGCCTCGGTGTCGGGCTCGATCAACCAGCGCAACGGCAACGCCACCAATGGCGACGACACCGAGTACGCCTTTGGCGTGACGGTGCCCATGGGCGCGTTCGCGTTCTCCGGTGGCTACGCCTACAGCAAGACGAAGAGCTCCGCGGGCGGCGCCAAGAACGGCAAGGGCAACGGCTTTGCGCTGGGCATGAC
Source organism: Tepidimonas thermarum (assembly GCF_007556705.1). Lineage (GTDB taxonomy): Bacteria > Pseudomonadota > Gammaproteobacteria > Burkholderiales > Burkholderiaceae_C > Tepidimonas > Tepidimonas thermarum. The sequence goes on from NZ_VJOL01000016.1 coordinate 18,816, forward strand.
CTACAGCCTGTCCAAGCGCACCCGCCTGTACGCCGGCTGGCGTGATGTCGAGGTCAAAAACGCCGCTGGCAAAAAGACCAAGGACGAGCGCCTGTACGCCGTCGGCGTGCGCCACGACTTCTGATCGCCGCGCCGCGGCCGACCCGGGCGGGAACGGGCCGCCTGGGTTGCTCTCCAAGGAACGCTTTCGGGCCGTCTGCGCACGGCCCGTTTTTTCGTCTGGCCAAGGCGCACGGGCGGTTTACGCCAACGCCCGCTGCCGCCACGCCGACGCGGCCCCCAGCCACAGCGCCAGGGCCGAAAACAACAAACCGCGCTCCAGCCCACCCGCTGCGTCGCCGATCCAGCCCACGACCGTCGGCCCAACGATTTGCCCCGCCGCAAACACGATGGTGAACGCGCTGATGCCCGCCGCCCAGCGGTGCGCAGGCAGGTTGTGGCGCACCAGCGCCGTGGTCGAGGCCACCACGGACAAAAACACCGCGCCAAACAACACGCCAGACGCCAGCACCATGGGCCAGGCGTGGGTGAGGGCCGGCAACACCGTGGCCACGCCAAGCAAGGCGTTGAGCCGCGCCAGCGGCTGCCCATCGCGGTGGCGATCGAGCAAACCGGCCCACAAGCGCGAAGAGGCCACCACCGCCACCCCAAGCAAGGCATAAAACAGCGTGATGTCCGCCGCCGGCGTGCCGCGCTCGCGCAGCAGCGCAATGACGAACGTCATGTAGCCGATGTAGCCCACGCCAAACAGCAGGTAACCCAACAGCGCCGGCGCCAACGCGCGCAGCAGCGCCCCGGTGGGGTGGGCCCGGTCTGCGCCGGGGGACGTTGGCCCGCCCGATGCGGGCGGTGATGGCGGCACGGCCGGCGCGGGCCCCGCCAGCCCCAAGGTCGCCAGGACCCGCTGAACATGGGCCAGGCCAGCCGTTGCCACCAGACAGACCAGGGCCAGCCCCCACCAGGCCCACGCCCACGCGTGCGGGCGCTGCGCGGCCCAGGCCAACAGGACCGGTACCGCCAGGGCCGACACCACGATGCCACTGCCCACCCCGCCGTAGTACAGGCCCAGCAGCAACCCCGCGTGCCGCGGCCAGACGCTGCCCAGCCGCGCCGCCAGCAAGCCCCCGGCAACGAACACCCAGGCGCTGGTGATGCCGGCCAGCCAGCGCTGCGCCAGCAGCGGCGCATCCGCCGTAAAAAACCCGCTGCCCGCCATGAACAGCGCCGCCAGCGCCGACCCACCCAGCAGCACCGCCATCGCGCCCCAGCGCCGCATCAGCGCCGGCACGGTAAGCGCACCCACCAAATAGCCCACGGCGTTGGCGGTGTTCATGGCGCCGGCCAGCACGTAGCTCCACCCCAGGTCCGCGCGCATCGGCGGCAGCAGCAGCCCATAGGCAAAGCGCGTGATGCCCAGCGACACCGCCGCGCCCAGCGACAGCCACAGCGCCAGCACCACCCCCTGGCGCAGCGGTCGCCCAGAAGCGGATCCTTGCTCGATGCTCGACATGGCTCCGCATTGTGACGCGCCGCTGCCTATGCTGTCTGATGATGCGTGACACCCTGCCCCCTCTACGCGACGAACCCGTGCCGGCCGAGCGCCTGGCTGCCCTGCAAGCGCAGGAGCGCGAACGGTTTTTGACGACCCACCCGGCGTCGCACGCCCTGGCCGCGCGCTGCCAACACCACTACCTGTTTGGCGTGCCGCTGCACTGGATGCGCGACTGGCCCAACCCGGTGACGCTGTTCGTGCGCAGCGCTCAGGGTGCCGAGCTTACCTGCGCCGATGGGCACCGCTATGCCGACTTTTGCTTGGGCGACACCGGGGCGATGTTCGGCCATTCGCCGCCAGCGGTGGCGCAGGCGATCGCCGCACAAGCCGCCCAGGGCCTGACCTGCATGCTGCCGGATGCCCGCGCGGCGCGCGTGGGCGAGGCCCTGGCCGAACGCTTTGGCCTGCCCTGCTGGCAACTGGCGATGACCGCCAGCGACGCCAACCGCTTCGTGCTGCGCTGGGCGCGCGCCATCACCGGGCGGCCCCAGGTGCTGGTATTCGACGGCTGCTACCACGGCGCGGTGGACGACACCCTGGTCGACCGCGACCCGGCCACGGGCGCCACGGTGCGCCGCCGCTCGGTGCTCGGCGGCGTGCACGACCACCACGCCTACACGCGCGTGGTGCCGTTCAACGATTTGGCGGCCCTGGAACAGGCGCTGGCCGATGGCCAGGTGGCGGCATTGCTGGCCGAGCCGGCCCTGACCAATTTTGGCCTGGTGCCGCCCCAGCCCGGCTTTTGGGCCGCGGCGCAAGCCTTGTGCCGCCGCCACGGCACCTTGCTGGTGCTGGATGAAACGCACACCCTGTCCAGCGGTGTGGGCGGCTACGCCCGCACGCACCGGCTGCAACCCGACCTGTGGGTGGCGGGCAAAGCGGTGGCAGGCGGCCTGCCCTGTGCGGTGTACGGCTTTACGGCCGACGTGGCCGCGCGCATGCGCCGCGCCAAGGAAGCCGCGCCGGATGGCCACAGCGGCATTGGCACCACGCTCACCGCCAATGCATTGGCGCTGGCGGCGCTGGAAGCAGCGCTGGCGTACCTACACACCGACGACAGCTACACGGCCATGAACCGCGCGGCCGACGCCCTGGAGCACGGCCTGCTCGAGCGGCTGCACCGCCGCGGTCTGCCCTGGACGGTCACGCGGCTGGGCGCGCGCATGGAATTGCAATTCATGCCGCACACGCCCCGCAACGCCGACGACGTGCGGCGCCACGCCCAGCCCGCGTTGGAGGCCAACCTGCACCTCTTCCTGCTCAACAGGGGGGTGCTGCTGACCCCGTTTCACGGCATGATGTTGTGCTCACCCGCCACGGGCGAGGCGCACGTGGCGCGGTTGCTCGACGCCTTTGACGCCTGGCTGGCCGCGCTCGGGCGGTAAGCGCTGTGTCCGTGCGCGCCAGCGCTCACGCCCCCAGCCCGATTGGCGCTGGCGCCACCTCCAAAATGCGCTGAAACAGCCGCTCGTACGCCGGATCCGGTGCGTAACGCCCGGTCAGGGGGTCGCGGTTGGCCTCGAAGGCTTCGTCCAGCGCGCGCCAGTCGGCCTCGTCGAGCACGCGCTGGGCAGCGGGCAGGATTTCCTGTTCCTCCAGCCGCATGTGCTCCAGGTAAAACGCCACGTAGCGTTCGCAGGCCTCGACGAAATCGGCGCGCCGCGCCTCCCCCAGCCACTCCCAGGCCAGCAGACGGTGCTGCAACTCGCGCACCTGGGATTCCCCTTTCATGTGGTCCTGCTCCAGCCGCGTCACCGTGGGCAACACGGCCGGCTCGCGCTTGACCACGCGCGGAAACAGCAAATCCGACTCCTTAGGGTGGTGCAGCCGTTCGGGGAATTCGTCGATGTAGAACAGCATCGCGCGCAGCGTGTCGAAAAAGCGCGCGCGGTCCTCACCCGGTCCATGCCGAACCAGCCACAGCAGCGATTGCAGCATGGCCGCCAAGGCGGCATGTTCGTCGCGGATGGTGCGCAAGGCGCTCGATGGGTGCATGGTGTGTCTCTCCTGCCCGACGGCGCAAGCCGTTCGCCGGGCGACATGCCCCTGCTGGTCCCGGCGCGCAACCGCCCACGCCCAAGCATGCGGCCAAACGCGGCGCTGCAGCTTGACCTGGGTCAAGTGGGCGCATCGGTGGCGCGCGGCCGCCAGCGGCTCAACCACAGCGCGTTGGTGACGACGCTGACCGAGCTGGCGGCCATGGCCGCCCCCGCCAGCACCGGGTCCAGCACGCCAAACGCCGCCAGCGGAATGCCGGCCACGTTGTAGACGAACGCCCAAAACAGGTTTTGGCGGATTTTGCGCACCGTACGCGCCGCAATGTCCAGCGCCGCCGGCACCAGCAACGGGTCGCCGCGCAGCAGGGTCATCCCCGCCACGTGCATCGCGACGTCGGTGCCATTGCCCATGGCAATGCCGACGTCGGCCGCCGCCAGCGCCGGGGCATCGTTGATGCCGTCGCCCACCATGGCCACAGCGCCGTCGCGCTCGCGCAGGCGCGCCACCACGGCCGCTTTCTCGGCCGGCAGCACCTCGGCATACACCTCGTGCGCCTCGGGGCGCAGCCCCAAGCGGCGCGCCATGGCCTCGGCCGCGGGGCGCTGGTCGCCAGAAATCATGGCCACACGCAGCCCGCGTGCGCGCAACGCGGCAATGGCCGCCGCCGCATGCGGTTTGGGTTCATCGGCAAAGGCCAGCAGCGCCAGCGGGTGCCAGCCGTCGTCGCGCTGCCACGCCAACACCGCCAGCGTGGCACCGGTGCCCGCCTGTTCGTCCCGCAACTGCGCCCACGCCGGCACGGACGCCGCCAGCGCGGGCCAGGCACAGCCCAGCTCCGCCATCCACGCCGGGCTGCCCAAGGCGAGCGGCACGCCCTCGACGCTGGCGCGCACGCCGCGCCCCGGCACGGTTTGGCTGTCCTGCGCCACCGGGATGGGCTGGCCCTGCGCCGCGGCCAGCACCGCGCGCGCCAGCGGGTGGTTGCTGCCCGCCTGCAAGGCGGCCGCTGTCTGCAGCGCCGCCGCGGCATCCACCCCGGGGGCAGGCACGAACGCCGTCAGCCGCGGTTGGCCCAGGGTCAGCGTCCCCGTCTTGTCAAAGGCCACCACACGCACACGCTGCGCCAACTCCAACGCTTCGGCGTCTTTGATCAGGATGCCGTGGCGGGCGGCCGCGCCGGTGCCGGCCATGATCGCGGTGGGCGTGGCCAGGCCCAGCGCGCATGGGCAGGCGATCACCAGCACCGCCACCGCGCGCAGCACCGCCGTCTCGACCCCCACACCGCCCACGCTCCACCACAGCAAGGCGGTCAACAGCGCCAGGCCAACCACGACTGGTACGAACACCGCGGCCACGCGGTCGACCAAGCGCTGCACCGGCGCCTTGCCAGCCTGGGCGTCCTGCACCAACGCAATGATGCGTTGCAACACCGACTGCGCGCCCACGGCGGTGACGCGCACCTCGATCGTGCCTTCGCCGTTGAGGCTGCCCCCGGTAACGGCATCCCCCTCGCCCTTGGCCACAGGCAGCGGCTCGCCGGTCAGCATGGATTCGTCGACCTGGGTGCGGCCACGCTCGATCACGCCATCGGCCGGGATGCGTTCGCCGGCGCGCACCAGCACGCGATCGCCGGGGAGCAGCTCGGCCACCGGCACATCCTGCAACGCCTCGCGGCGCACGCCATCGGGCAGCAGGTGGGCCAGCGGCGGCTGCAAGCGCTGCAACGCGTGGATGGCCGCCGTGGTGCGGCGCTTGGCGCGCGCCTCCAACCATTTGCCCAGGCGCACCAGGGTGATGACGACCGCCGACGCCTCGAAATACAGGTGCGGCGTGTCGGGCGGCTGCGTGCGCCACCACAGCCACACGCTCATGCCCCAGGCGGCGCTGGTGCCCAGGGCCACCAGCAGTTCCATGTTGCCCGAGCCGCTGCGCAACGCCTGCCAGCCGGCGCGATAAAAGCGCGCACCCAGGCCAAACTGAACGGGCGTGGCCAGCAGAAACTGCCACAGCGCTGGCAGCATGACATGCGCCCCCCACAGCAGCGCCACCATCGGCGCCACCAGCGGCAGCGACAGCAGCACCCCCGCCAGCACCCAGGCGCCTTCGCGGCGCATGGCGTCGCGTTCGCGTTGGGCGTCGGCATCGCCGCTTTCGATGGGGCGTGGCTCGTAGCCGGCGTCGCGCACCGCGCGCTGCAGGCGCGCCGGCAACTCGGCGGCCGCGGCGGCATCCGCCTGCCAGCGCACGCGCGCGGTCTCGGTGGCCAGGTTGACGCTGGCGTCCACCACCCCCGGCACGCGGCGCAGCGCCCGCTCCACACGCGACACGCACGAGGCGCACGTCATGCCGCCGATGCCCAGATCGCATTGGCCCGTCTGTGCATCCGCGGCGGTTTCGGCAGCTTGCTCGGTCATGGCCACAGTATGCCGCAGCGTCTCTACCGGCGTATCATCGCCGTCTACGTTCACTGGCGGGAAACCCCATGCAACACGTCTTCACCGTCAACGGCATGTCGTGCGGTCACTGCGTCAAGGCCATCACCCAGGCCATCCGCGCGCTCGACCCCAACGCCACCGTCCAGGTGGATCTCGACGACCGTCGCGTCGAGGTCGATTCCGAACAGCCGCGCGTCGCGCTGGCCGACGCCATCCGCGACGAAGGCTACACCGTCCTCGACTGAGTCGAAGACCGGCCACGCCGGTCCACGTCCTGGGTCCATCGGCCCGCACGCACGGGTCGCGCCATGGCGCGACCCTCTCGCACCCCCCACACCCGCCCGCCCGCGCCGGCACCCCGCTGAGCGGGTCGCCCACGGCGCAACTCCCCCTGCCATCGCTTGGATGCCCACACCGGCTGACCGCTGGCCATGCGCGCCACGGCCAGGCGGTGCCATGCGCACCCTGACCGCCGCGGCCCAGCACGGCGCCCAAAGGGGTTTTGCACAAATCTGTGGACAATTTACGTAAAAACCCCTGGTTATCCACATCGCCATCGGTCCCGGGGCAGGTTGTTCGCCTTCGCGCCGGCTTCAGCGAGCGCCCCGCCCACAGGGTCATGCGCCAGCCAAGTGCTTGTGGCAACAGGACAAAACCGGCTTGTCCACGCCCGGCCGCCGCCTTCTAGCTACGACGACTACCTCAAGACACTGAACATAAGGGAAAACACGGCACAAGCCGCGCGCGCCGTTGACCGCCGAACCCGTCGGGGCACGCAGCCACGCTGCTAAGATGTGCGGCCAACATCGCCATGTCCAGCGCCACACCCTTGTCAACCGCGATCGAGATCCGCCATGGGCACATGCCCCTGGTGGTGGCTCGCCTGCGCGGCCCTGACGTGTCCAGCACGCTGGTGGAAATCGAGCAGCGTTACGGGGACGCCCCCGGCTTTTTTGAAGACGAACCGCTGCTGCTGGATTTGCTGGAATGGCCGGACAGCAACCGCCAACCCGCCCCGCTGGAAATACAAGCGTTGCTCGACGGTTTGCGCCGCATCGGCTTGCGACCCCTGGCCTATCGCGGCGGATCGCCCACCTGGCAACAAGCGCTGCAGGCGCGCGGGCTGGTGCCATCGGATCTGCACGGCGCAGGTGCCGTACGACCGGTCGAAGCGGCCCAACCTCCGGCGCCGTCCCCCGCGTCGCCTGCGCCGGCGTCGGTGGCCGCATCGGCCCCAACGGCCCTGGTGGTGGACCGCCCGCTGCGGTCGGGTCAACAGGTCTATGCGCGCGGGCGCGATCTGGTGGTGCTGGCCATGGTCAACCCCGGGGCGGAGGTGATTGCCGACGGCCACATCCATGTCTATGCGCCGCTGCGCGGGCGCGCGATGGCGGGTGCCCGGGGCTTGGCCGAGGCGCGCATCTTCGCCCTGGCGCTCGAGCCGGAGTTGGTGTCGATCGCGGGGGTCTACCGGACCGCCGAGGCACCGTGGCCCGAAGAGGTGCGTGGCAAACCGGCGCAGGTGCGCCTGACCAGTGGCCCCGAGGGCGACAAGTTGCTCTTCGAACCGTTTTCCTGATCCGACAACGCACCCTCTGAAAGCGTTACACATGGCCAAAATCGTCGTCGTCACTTCTGGCAAGGGCGGCGTGGGCAAGACCACGACCAGCGCCTCGTTCGCCACCGGGCTGGCCCTCAAGGGGTTCAAGACGGTGGTCATCGACTTTGACGTCGGGCTGCGCAACCTCGACCTCATCATGGGTTGCGAGCGGCGCGTGGTGTACGACTTTGTCAACGTCATCCACGGCGAAGCCAACCTGAACCAGGCGCTGATCCGCGACAAGCAAGTCGATCAGCTCTACGTGCTGGCGGCCAGCCAGACGCGCGACAAGGAGGCCCTCAAGCAGGAGGGGGTGGAGCGGGTGCTCAACGACCTGGCTGCCATGGGCTTCGAGTACATCGTGTGCGACTCGCCCGCGGGCATCGAAACCGGTGCGTTGATGGCGATGCACTACGCGGACGAGGCGCTGGTGGTCACCAACCCCGAGGTGTCGTCGGTGCGCGACTCCGACCGCATCCTGGGCATGCTCAGCTCCAAGACCAAGCGCGCCATCGAGGGCCGCGAGCCCGTCAAGGAGCATCTGTTGATCACGCGCTACAACCCCAACCGCGTGCAGGATGGCCAGATGCTGTCGCTGCAGGACATCCAGGACATCCTGCGCATCCCGCTCATCGGCGTCATTCCCGAGAGCGAAGCGGTGTTGCAGGCCTCCAACCAGGGCGTGCCGGCCATCCACCTGCAGGGCACCGACGTGTCGGAAGCGTACAAGGACGTCATCGACCGGTTTTTGGGCCAGGACAAGCAGCTGCGCTTTACCGAAGCGGAAAAACCCAGCTTCTTCAAGCGCCTGTTCGGGAGGTGAGCGCCGTGTCGTTCCTGTCCTTTTTGCTGGGCGAGAAGAAAAAAACCGCCTCGGTGGCCAAGGAGCGGTTGCAAATCATCCTCGCGCACGAGCGCGCCGGGCGCAACGCCAGCGAGCCCGACTACCTGCCTGCGCTGCAGCGCGATTTGGTGGCGGTGATCGGCAAGTACATCGCGATCAATCCGGACGACATCAAGGTTCACCTCGAGCGCCACGACAACCTCGAAGTGCTCGAGGTCAAGATCGAGCTGCCCGATGCCCGCTGAGGCCTGGGCTGGCTGGGCCGATACGATCGGCAGCCTGGCCGCGCTGTTGACGACGGTGAGCTTCGTGCCACAGGCGTGGCTGACCTGGCGCACGCGCGACGTCAGCGGCATCTCGCTTGGGATGTATTCGGTGTTCACCACCGGTGTGGCGCTGTGGCTGGTCTATGGCCTGTTGCTGGGGGCGTGGCCCATCGTGGCCGCCAACACCGTGACGCTGGCCCTGGCGTTGTCGATCCTGCTCATGCGCATCCGCTACGGCGGGACCACGCACGCCAACACCCCGCGGTCGCACGACACCACAGGGTGAGACCGGGGCGGATCGTCGGCTTAAGAGGTGGCGGTGCGAAAGGCGTCGGCGTAGCGCTGGCGCAGCAGGTTTTTTTGCACCTTGCCCATGACGTTGCGCGGCAGCTGATCGACCACGAACAGGCGTTTGGGCACTTTGAAGCCGGCGATGCGGTTTTTGACCGCGGCCAGCAACGCGTCGGGGTCGAGCGTGGCCCCGGGTCGGGCCACCACCACGGCCACCACGCCTTCCCCCAAGTCCGGGTGCGGGCAGCCGATGACGGCCGATTCTTCCACCCCTTCCAGTTCGTTGAGGTAGCTCTCGACCTCGGCCGGATAGACGTTGTAGCCGCCGGTGATGATCAGGTCTTTGCTGCGCCCCACCAGCGTCAAATAGCCCTGGGCGTCGACAAAGCCCATGTCGCCGGTGCGAAACCAGCCATCGGGCGTGAACTCCTTGGCGTTGACGTCGGGCATGCGCCAGTAGCCCGGAAAGACGTTGGGCCCGCGCACTTCGACGCCGCCGATGTCGCCGGTGGCGCAGACAGTGCCAGATTCGTTGACCACGCGCACCTGCACGCCAGGCAGCGGCCGCCCCACCGTCCCTGCAAGGCGCGGCCCCTCGGCCGGGTCGTAGGGGTTGGAGGTCAGCATCAGCGTCTCGCTCATGCCGTAGCGCTCCAAAATGGTGTGGCCGGTGCGCGCCTGCCAGGCGTGAAAGGTCTCGGTCAGCAGCGGGGCCGAGCCGCTGATGAACAGCCGCATGCGCGCACACACCGCCGGCGACAGCGCAGGCTCTTGCAACAAGCGCACGTACAGCGTCGGCACGCCCATGAACACGGTGGCGCGCGGCAGCCACTGCAACACCTGCGCCGGCGTGAACCGCGCCATCCACAGCATGGGGCTGCCGTTGAGCAACGCCAGGTGGGCGGCGACGAACAGGCCGTGCACGTGGAAGATGGGCAGCGCATGGATCAGCACGTCGTCCGGCTGCCAGCCCCAATAGCGGTGCAGCGTCTGCACGTTGGAGGCCAAGTTGTCGTGGGTCAGCTGGGCGCCCTTGCTGCGCCCGGTGGTGCCGCTGGTGTAGAGGATGGCCGCGACATCGGAGCCGGCCACCGCCGCCACGCGGTGCTGCGCGGCGTGGTTTTGCGCGTCGGTCCATGCACTGCCCTGGCCGCTGGCGTCCATTGTGGCCAGGTGCGCCACCCCCAGGCGCTGCGTCAACTCGCGCAGAACATCGTGCTTGGCAGGGTCGCCAACGACCAGCCGCGGCTCGGCGTTTTCCATGAAATAGGCCAGCTCCGCCGCCTGGTACGCCACGTTCAAGGGCACGTACACCACCCCTGCGCGCAAGCAGGCCAGATACAGCACCAGAGCAGGCACCGACTTTTCCACCTGCACCATGACGCGGTCGCCCGGCTGCAGACCCAGCGTGGTCAGCCAGTTGGCCATGCGCGCAGAGTGGGCCTCGAGCTCGCCAAAGGTCCAGGTGCGACCGTCCTCGGTTTCCACGGCCACGGCATCGGGTTGCTGTGAAAACGTCTGTTGAAAGAGGCTGTAGAGGTTGGGGTTGGTCATGGCATGAAGCCCCATCATGGGGTTGGCGCTAGGCGGCCGCCCGCTGCAGCCGGTCGCGGATGCCGTCCCAGGCCGGATCGGCGGGCGGGCGTTCGACCCAGATCAGGCGCGTTTCGCCATCGTCGAGCGCGCGCAGCACGGCAAACAGCTCGTGCGCACAGGCGGCCGGGTCGTCGGGCATGCGCTGCAGCCGCACCTGGGCGCTGACGCTGCGCAGCGGGCTGCGGTGGTAGATGGCGATGTGGCGCGCCTGCGCCCCCAGCACATCCAGCGCGGCCTGCAGTTCGGCCGCGTCCATCAGGCGCACCGGGGCCTGGGGGGCGTAGTGCGACGCCAGCGTCCCCGAGGCGCGCGGCGCGGCTCCGTCGCGGTCGGCCACCGGCAGGCCGGCTGCCGCCTGCACGTCGGCACGGCCGATCATGCCCGGGCGCAACAGCACGGGCTGCGCGCGGGTGGCGTCGATGATGGTCGATTCGATGCCCACCGGACAGGCACCGCCGTCCAGGATCAGCAGCGCCTCGTCATCCAGGTGGCCCAGCTCCGCCTGCACATGGGCGGCGCTGGTGGGGCTCACACGTCCAAAGCGGTTGGCGCTGGGCGCGGCCAGCCCCCAGATGCCCGCGGCCCGGCACGCGCCCAGCAGCCGTTGCGCCACCGGGTGCGAGGGACAGCGCAGGCCAATCGAGGGTTGACCGCCGGCAGCGGCGTCGGCCACGCCGGGCCGGCGTGGCAGGATGAGCGTCAGCGGCCCGGGCCAAAAGGCGTCCATCAGGCGCTGCGCGAACGGGGGTACCGCGCTCGCGTAGTGCGCCACGGCCTCCGCGCGCGCGGCCGGGCTGGTGGCGGCGATGTGCACGATCAGCGGGTGGTCGCTGGGGCGGCCTTTGGCGGCAAAAATGCGCGCCACGGCCGATAATTGGTCGGCATCCGCCGCCAGGCCGTACACGGTCTCGGTCGGCATGGCCACCAGCCGGCCGCTGCGCAAGCGCTGCACCGCATCGGCGATGGCGTGCTGCGCCTGTGGCCCCAGGGCGTCGCGCGTCAGGGCCATGGCGCGATGCCCAGCAAAGTGGCGGCCGCGAGCGCACGCTCGCGCGCGGCGGCCGCGGTGGCGGCGGTGATCGTCACGTGGCCCATTTTGCGACCGGGCCGTGCCTCGTGTTTGCCGTACAGGTGCAAATGGGTGCCCGGCAGGGCCAGCACACCGGCCCAATTCGGGGTCACGGGCTGGCCGTTGCGCCACCACAAATCGCCCAGCAGGTTGAGCATGACAGCCGCGCTGTGCTGACGCGGCGTGACCAACGGCAGGCCGGCCAGTGCGCGCACCTGCAGCTCGAACTGCGAGACGTCGAACGCGTCGATGGTGTGGTGGCCACTGTTGTGCGGGCGCGGCGCCATCTCGTTGACCACCAGCGCGCCGTCGCGGCTGCCGTCATCGACGACGAAAAACTCCACGCACAACACGCCCACGTAGTGCAGCTCGGTGGCGATTGCGCGCGTGGCGGCGATGGCCTGCTCGGCCAGCGCCGCCGGGATGTGGTCCGGGTACACCTCGGTCACGGCCAGGATGCCGCCGCGGTGCAGGTTGCGCTGCACGGGAAAGTGCACCATCGAGCCGTCGGCCCCCCGCGCGACGATGACCGAGAGCTCATCACGCAGCGCCAGCCGCTGCTCCAGCACGCATGGCACGCGCCCCAGCTGCACCCAGGCCGCGGCCAGCGCTGCGCGGTTGTCAACCCGCACCTGGCCTTTGCCGTCGTAGCCCAGGCGGGCGGTTTTCAAGATGCCGGGCAGCAGGGCCTCGGGCGCCGCCGCCACGTCGGCTTCCGAGGCGATGGCCGCATGGGGCGCGGGCCCCACGCCCGTGGTGGTGGCACAGACGGCAAAGTGCGCCTTTTCGGCCAAGCGGTCCTGGGCCACGGCGACCGCCTGGGGTCCGGGCGCCACCCGGCGCTGCGCCGCCAGGGTCGAGAGCGCGCTGGCGGGGACGTTTTCGAACTCGGTCGTGATGGCCTCGCAGCGCTGCATCAGCTGCGCCAGGCCCTGCTCGTCGTCGTACGCGGTGGCGATGTGGTAGTCGCTGACCCGCCCCGCCGGGCTGGTGGGGTCCGGATCCAGCACCGCGGTCTGAAAGCCCAGCGCCTGGGCCGCATGCACGAACATGCGCCCCAGCTGGCCACCGCCCATAACCCCCAACGTTGCCAGGCGGCCGCCACCGGCCACCGGCCCGGGCAGGATGGCGGCGGCGCTCATGCCCCCCCTCCCACACCCGCATCCAGTGGCAGCGTCATGGCACGTGCTTGCGCGGTTTGCTCGGCGCGAAACGCGTGCAGCCGCGCGCGCAGGGCGGGGTCGTCGTGCGCCAGCATCGCCACCGCGAACAGCGCGGCGTTGGCAGCGCCCGCGGCGCCAATGGCGAAGGTGGCCACGGGCACGCCTTTGGGCATTTGCACGATCGAATGCAGCGAATCCACCCCCTGCAAGTGGCGGCTGGGCACCGGCACGCCCAGCACGGGGACGGTGGTCTTGGCCGCCAGCATGCCGGGCAGGTGGGCTGCGCCGCCCGCGCCTGCGACGATGGCGCGCAGACCACGGCCCTCGGCGGCCTCGGCGTAAGCGAACATATCGTCCGGCATGCGGTGGGCCGAGACCACGCGGGCCTCGAACGCGACGCCGAACTGTTGGAAAATGGCGGCTGCATGTTGCATGGTGTCCCAGTCACTGCTGGACCCCATGACGACACCGACCTGGACGTTGCTGCTGGACATGGCGACCCCGGGGGAAATCCCTTCATTCTAGAGAATCGGACGCTGCCGACATGATCGACGTCACGCTTGCCAATTTCCAGGCCGAGGTGCTCGAGGCCTCGCTGACCACGCCCGTGTTGGTGGATTTCTGGGCGCCCTGGTGTGGCCCCTGCAAAGTCCTCGGCCCCATCCTGGAGAAGGTGGAACACGCCTACGGGGGGCGCTTCATCCTCGCCAAGGTCAACACCGAGGAGGAGCAGCAGCTCGCCGGCTACTTCCAGATCCGCAGCATTCCCACCTGCATCCTGTTCGTGGGCGGCCAGCCCGTGGATGGCTTCATGGGGGCGCTGCCCGAAGGGCAGATCAAGGCGTTTTTGGACCGCCACCTGCCCAGCGAAGCCGATGTGCAGGCCCAGGCCGAGCGCCTCGAGGCCGAACAGGCCGCGGCCCAGGGCGATGCCGACACCGCGCTGCAGCGCCTGCGCGACGCGCTGGCACAAGCGCCGGACAACGACGATGTGCGCTTCGACCTGGTGCGGCTGCTCATCACCTCGGGCCAGTTGGGCGAGGCGGCGGCAGCCCTGGCGCCGGCCCTGGGCAAAATTCCGGTGCCGCTGCGCTTCGAGGCGCTGGCCCAGTGGCTCAACGCGCTCGAATTCGCCAGCACCGACCCGCGCGGCCAGTGGCCGCTGGAGCAGTTCGACGAGCGCATCGCCGCCAACAAGCGTGACTTCGAAACCCGCTTTGCCAAGGCGCGCGTGCTCATCGCCCGCGGCGACTGGACCGCGGCCATGGACGAGCTGCTCGAAATCATCATGCGCGACAAAAAGTGGGCCGACGAGGCCCCGCGCAAGACCATGGTCGCGCTGCTCGAGCTGCTCACCCCGCCCAAGCGCGAAGCCAGCGCCGCCCCCAAATCCGCCGCGGGCTTGGAAATTGCCGGCCACACCGCGACCGCCGAAGACCCGCAAGCCGAGCTGGTGTCGCGCTACCGGCGCAAGCTGAGCATGGCGCTCAACTGACGGCGCAACGGCGATGATCACGGTGCGCTTTGTCACCCCGGGCCCCAACGGCCCGATCGACGACCGCGAGGTCCAGGTGCCGGCCGACGGCCGCAGCCTCATGAAAGCCGCGGTGGACGCCGGCATCGACGGCATCGCCGCCGACTGCGGCGGCAGCCTGACCTGCGCCACCTGCCACGTCTTCATCCCGGAGCCGTGGCAGCAGCAACTGCCGCCACCGTCGGCCGACGAGGACACCATGCTCGACTACACGGCCGAGGAGCGCCGTCCCAACAGCCGCCTGAGCTGCCAGATCCGCCTGGTCCCGGCGCTGGATGGCCTCACCGTTGAGCTGCCCGCGCGCCAGTACTAGTGGCGCATGCCGCCCGGCGTGGCCGCGTGGCGCGTTCGCCCGGGTCATCGACGGCAGGCTTCACATTTCTTTACACAACGCTCAAGCGCGCGTTACGCCCGGTGCGCACCATGAACGGTGTGGGCAGACGTTGGGTTTGCCCCGATCGCCGCAAAGGAGTGTGAGATGTCCCGTTCAAACGTTGTGTGGTCTGTGCGCGGCCGCGCCCTGGTGCTGGGGACGGCGCTGGCCATTTCCACGCTGGCTGCCTCTGGCGCTTGGGCGCATGGGATGCGCCCGGACGCTGGCCCCCAAGGCCCCGGCATGGGCGCGCCGATGGGGCCGCTGGCGGGCGTGTTGCTGCACGATCCGGCGCACCTGGACCGTCGCTTGGAGCGCCTGGGCGAGCGGCTGAACCTGCAGCCCGAGCAGCGTACCCAGCTGCGCAGCATTGCCCAACGCACGGCGCAGGATGTGGCGCCGCTGCGCGAGCAGGCGCAGCAATTGCGCGACGAGCGCCGTCGCCTGTGGACACAGCCGACGCTGGACGAGGCGGCCATCACCGCCTTGCGCGAGCGCAGCACGGCGCTGCATGCGCAACTGGCCCAGCGCATCGAGCAGGGCCTGCTGGAAGCGGCGCGCGTGCTGACGCCCGAGCAGCGCCAGCGCCTGGCCGCGTTCACCGCGCAGCGCGGTGCGCACCGCCACGGTGGCCACGGCGATGGGCCTCCGCATCGCCGCCATGGCGAGCCGCGCGACCTGCCCGGCCGCGGTTGAGGCTGCGCGCGTGTGCGCGACGGCGTATGCTCGCACCCGAGTGTTGTGACCGATACCCCTGCCCATGACCGCGCGGCTGCTGCTGGTGGACGATGACCTGCGCCTGACGGCGATGGTGGGCGACTACCTGCGCGCCGCCGGCTGGTACATCGAGGTGCAATCCACCCTCACCGGGGCGCGCCAGCGCTTGGCCCCGGGGACGCCGCGGCCCGACGTGCTGGTGCTGGACCTGATGCTGCCCGATGGCGACGGGCTGGACTGGTGCCGCGAGCTGCGCGCGCGGCCGGATACGCGCACGCTGCCCATCCTGATGCTGACCGCGCGTGGTGAGCCCAGCGACCGGGTGATCGGCCTGGAACTGGGTGCCGACGACTACCTGCCCAAGCCCTTCGAGCCGCGCGAGCTGCTGGCGCGGCTGCGCGCCCTGCTGCGGCGTGCAGCCCCCGCCGGCGCCGCAGGCGAGGTGTTGCGCTTTGGGCGGCTGGAGGTGGACTTTGGCGCCCACGTCGCGCGGCTCGATGGGCGCGTGTGCGAGCTGACGGCCTATCAGTTCCAGCTGCTGGCGGTGCTGGCGCGCAACGCGGGGCGGGTGTTGTCGCGCGACCAGATCATGGACGCCCTCAAAGGCCATGCGCAAGAGGCCTACGACCGCTCGATCGATGTGCACATCTCGCGCATCCGCGCCGCCATCCAGGACGACCCGCGGCAGCCGCGCCGCATCCTGACCGTGCGTGGGGCGGGCTACCTGCTGGCACGCCAGCCTGCGGGCGATGACGGCCCCACCCCATGAAAACCCTCTACCTGCGCATTTACCTCACGGTGGTGGCGGCGCTGCTGCTGTTCGCGCTGCTGTCGGGCTGGCTGTTCCAGCGCAACATCGACCGGGTGCGCGCGCTCGACCGTGCCGCGTGGAGCGAGCGCCTGGCCGGCTGGGCCGAACTGGCGCAGGAGGTGCTGCCGCCGCCCACGGCCACGCCGGCGCAGCAGGCCGAGGCGTTGCAGGAGTGGTCGCAGCGCTTGCGCCTGCCCCTGGCGTTGGACGACGCCGCGGGGCAGCGGCTGGCGGTCACGCCGGCGTACGAACGTGGCATGGAAGCCGGCGGACGTGGCATACGCCTGCCGCTGGCCGATGGGCGCACGCTTTGGGTGCTGCGTGCGCCGCGACCCGAGGGCCGGGCCCCCGGCGTGCCGCCCATGGGGGGCCGCCACCCTGCGGCCGTACCGCACGAGCCGCCGTGGTGGCCCGGCGGGGGCGGCCTGCTGGCCATGCTGCTGGTGCTGTTTGCAGCCGTCGCCGCCGGGGCCTACCCGGTGGTGCGCCGCCTGACGCGCCGGCTGGAGGCGCTGCGCCAGGGCGTCGAAGCCTTTGGCGACGGGCAACTCGGGTACCGGGTGGCGGTGGATGGGCGCGACGAGGTGGCGGCGCTGGCGGCCAGCTTCAACCGCGCGGCCGAGCGCATCGAATCGCTGGTGCGCTCGCACCAATCGCTGCTGGCCAACGCCTCGCACGAGCTGCGCTCGCCGCTGGCGCGGCTGCGCCTAGCGCTGTCGCTGTGGGATACCGACGCACCCGAGGCGCGCGCCGCGCGCCGGCAGGAGATCGAGCGCAACATCCGCGAGCTGGACGCGCTGGTGGACGAGGTGCTGCTGGCCAGCCGGCTGGATGCTGCGCCCGCCCTGCAGCGCGCCCCGGTGGACCTGCTCGGGCTGGCGGCCGAAGAGGCGGCCGCGCTGGGGGCCGATGTCAGCGGCGAGGCGCTGCTGGTCCCCGGCGACGAACGCTTGCTGCGCCGCGCCGTGCGCAACCTGCTGGACAACGCCCGCCGCTACGCACCGGAGCAGCCACCCAGCGTGCAGGTCGCGCGCGCGGGCGATGCCGCCGAGCTGCGCGTGTGCGACCGCGGCCCCGGCGTGCCGCCGCAGCAGCGCGAGCGCATTTTCGAGCCGTTTTACCGGCTGCCCGGCCACGCGGAATACGCCGGCGGCGTCGGCCTGGGGTTGAGCCTGGTGCGCCAAATCGCCCGCCTGCACGGCGGCGAGGCACGCTGCGAGCCGCACCCTGGCGGCGGCAGTTGCTTCGTGCTGCGGCTGCCGCGGGCCTGATCAGCCGATCAGGCGCGTGAGCGCCTCGCGGTATTTGGCCGCCGTTTGCTCGATCACCTCCGGCGGCAGATGGGGCGCCGGCGGGGTTTTGTTCCACGGGCGGCCGTCGATGCGCACCGCCTCGAGCCAGTCGCGCAAGTACTGCTTGTCGAAGCTGGGCGGATTGGTGCCCTCGGTGTACGACTCGGCGGGCCAGTAGCGCGACGAGTCGGGCGTGAGCACCTCATCCATGAGCGTGAGCGTGCCGTCGGCATCCAGCCCGAACTCGAACTTGGTGTCGGCAATCAAGATGCCCCGGGACGCCGCGTACGCTGCCGCCGTCTGGTACAGGCGGATGGCAATGTCGCGGATGCGCTCGGCCAGGTCGGCGCCGATGCGCGCGGCCATCTCGTCGAACGTGATGTTTTCGTCGTGTTCGCCCACCGCGGCCTTGGCCGCCGGCGTAAAAATCGGCGCCGGCAGTCGGGACGCGTTGCGCAGCCCGGGGGGCAGCGGCACGCCGCACACCGACTGCGACTGCTGGTACTCTTTCCAGCCGCTGCCGGCCAGGTAGCCGCGCACCACCGCCTCCACCGGGATCGGGCGCAGGCGTTTGACCAGCATCGAGCGCCCGCGCACCTGCTCGCGCTCGTGCGGCGCCACCACGCTCTCGGGGTCGTCGCCGGTCAGGTGGATCGGGCACAGGTTGGCGCCCTTGGGCCCGAGCTTGTCGAACCAAAACAGGCTCAGGCGCGTCAGCAGCTCGCCCTTGCCCGGGATGGGCTCGCCCATGATGACGTCGAACGCACTGATGCGGTCGGTGGCCACCATCAGGATGCGATCGTCGCCGACGGCGTAGTTGTCGCGCACCTTGCCCCGCGCCAGCAACGGCAGCGAGGTCAGGTTGGAGGTGTGCAGCGCGGCGGCCATCTCAGCGCACCACCTGGGCCAGCTCGCCGCGCGCGTAGCGCTCGGCCATCACGGACAGCGGCAGACCCTTGATCTTGGCGCCCATGCCCTCGCAGCCAAACTGCAGGTAGCGCTGGCGGCAAATCTGCTTGGCGGCCTCGCGCGCGGGCTTGAGCCACTCGCGCGCATCGAACTTGTCCGGGTTTTCGTGCAGGAACCTGCGCACCGCCGCCGTCATCGCCAGCCGGATGTCGGTGTCGATGTTGATCTTGCGCACGCCGTGCTTGATGGCCTCCTGGATTTCTTCCACGGGCACGCCGTAGGTCTCCTTCATGGCGCCGCCATATTGGCGGATCTGCTCGAGCAGCTCCTGCGGCACGCTCGAGGAGCCGTGCATGACCAGGTGGGTGTTGGGGATGCGGGCGTGGATTTCCTTGACGCGGCCAATGGCCAGGATGTCGCCGGTCGGCTTGCGCGTGAACTTGTAGGCACCATGGCTGGTGCCGATGGCAATCGCCAGCGCATCGAGCTGCGTGGCCTTGACGAACTCAGCCGCTTCCTCGGGGTCGGTCAGTAGGGCCGAGTGGTCGAGCACACCCTCGGCACCGATGCCGTCTTCTTCGCCCGCGCGGCCGGTCTCCAGCGAACCCAGGCAACCCAGCTCGCCTTCGACCGTCACACCCAGGCGGTGCGCCATCTCCACCACGCGGCGCGTCACGTCCACGTTGTAGTCGTACGGTGCCGGGGTTTTGCCGTCTTCCTTAAGCGAGCCGTCCATCATCACCGACGTAAAGCCCAGGCGGATGGCGCTTTCGCACACCGCCGGGCTTTGGCCGTGGTCCTGGTGCATGGCCACGGGGATGTGCGGCCACGCCTCCACCGCGCCCTGGATCAGGTGGCGGATGAAAGACTCGCCCGCGTACTTGCGCGCGCCCGCCGAGGCCTGCAGGATGACCGGTGCGCCGACCTCGTCGGCCGCCGACATGACCGCCTGCACCTGCTCCAGGTTGTTGACGTTGAAGGCCGGAATGCCATAACCGTGCTCGGCCGCGTGGTCGAGCAGTTCGCGCATGGAAACGAGCGCCATCGGGGTCTCCCGCAGTGTGGTTTGCGACGGCCGCCGATTGTACGGACTCGCGCCGAATGCGCACCCCGCCCCGCGCGCATGTCACGCGTCGGTGTCGGCCACCCCGTGTTGCGCGTCCAGCCGGTTCATGTACCACGCGTAAAACGCGATCAGGCCCACGTACACCAGCAGCGCGCCCTGCGCGCCCACCCAGTAGCTAAACGGCCAGCCAAAAAACGCAACGTTCAGCTCGCGCGCGTAAAAACCGACCACAAAAGTCACGACGAACCACACGGCCAGCAGCACCAGCGTCACGCGCACCGTGCGGCGCCAGTAGCGCCGCAGGGCGTCGGGCCCAGGCACGCTGGCCGGTGGCGGCGACGGCGCGCTCATGCGACCTGCCCGACTTTGAGCATGTTGGTGCCGCCGGGCGTGCCCATCGGCTCGCCGGCCGTGATCACATAGCGATCGCCCGGTTGTAGCCGGCCCCGTGCCTTGAGCTGCTGCTCGGCCTGCAGCAGCGCGGTGTCGCGGTCCGCGCTGCCGCCCGTGATGCGCAGCGCGTGCACGTTGCGGTAGAGCGCCAGCTTGCGCGCCGTGGACAGGCGCGGCGTGATCGCGTAGATCGGGATGTCCACCGTGTGGCGGCTCATCCACAGCGGGGTGGAGCCGGATTCGGTCAGCGCGATGATGGCGCGCGCCTGCAGGTGCGACGCGATGAACAGCGCCCCCAGGGCGATCGACTGGTCGATGCGGGCAAAGGTCTTGCCGATGAAGTCGCGGTCGAGCGCGTCGTGGTAGGCCTGCTCCGCCGCCAAGCAGATGCGCGCCATCTCCTGCACCGTCTGCAGCGGGTACTTGCCCGCGGCCGTCTCGGCGCTGAGCATCACGGCGTCCGTGCCATCCAGCACCGCGTTGGCCACGTCGCTGACCTCGGCGCGCGTGGGCACGGGCGCGTGGATCATGCTCTCCATCATCTGCGTGGCGGTGATGACCAGGCGGTCGTGTTCGCGCGCCAGGCGGATCATGCGCTTTTGCAGCGCCGGCACCGCGGCGTTGCCCACCTCCACCGCCAAGTCGCCACGCGCCACCATGATGCCGTCGCTGGCCAGCAAAATCGCCTCCAGCTCCGGGATGGCCTCGGCGCGCTCGATCTTGGCGATCAGGCCCGGCCGGTGGTCGTCTTGCGCCGCTTCCTCACACAGGCGCCGCGCCAGCCGCATGTCCTCGGCGTCCTTCGGGAAGCTCACCGCCACATAGTCGGCGCGCAGTGCCATGGCGGTGGCGATATCGGCCATGTCCTTGGGCGTGAGGGCCGGCGCCGTCAACCCCCCGCCACGCTTGTTGATGCCCTTGTGGTTGGACAGCTCGCCCCCCACCACCACGCGCGTGTGCACGGCGGCACCCTCGACGCGCGTGACTTCGAGCTCGATCAACCCGTCGTTGAGCAGCAGCACATCGCCGGGCACCACGTCGCGCGGCAGCTCTTTGTAGTCCAGCCCCACGGCGTGTTCGTCGCCAGGCTCGGTGCGCGCGGCGTCGAGCGTGAAGGCGTCGCCCTCGCGCAACAGCACCTTGCCATGCGCAAAGCGGCCCACCCGGATCTTGGGGCCTTGCAGGTCGGCCATGATGGCCACCTCCTTGCCCACCCGTGCCGCCACCTCGCGCACGGCGGCGGCACGGCGGCTGTGGTCGTCGGCCGTGCCGTGGGAGAAGTTGAGCCGCACCACATCCACGCCCGCCTGGATCATGGCTTCCAGCGTATCGGGCGCATCACTGGCCGGCCCAAGGGTGGCAACGATTTTGGTGGCGCGCAGCGGCATGGTGTCTCCTTGATGATTTGACACCCCCTATGGTAGTGCCTGGCCGTGTCGGGCCGATGACGGACCGCGCACTTTGCTAGAGTGGGGGGCATGGCAACACCCAAGGCCGCTGCGCGACCACGACCCCGGCCCCCGCGACCCCTGGCGGGCGTGCACGTCGTGAGCCTGGCGCTCAACCTGCCCGGGCCCGCGGCGCTGATGCGCCTGCGCGCGCTGGGGGCGCGCTGCACCCAGGTCGAACCCCCTGCCGGCGACCCCATGCGCGGCTACTGCGAGGCTGCCTATGCACACATGCACCGCGGTGTGCGCACCGTCACGCTGGACCTCAAGGCCAGCGCGGGTCAGCGCCGGCTGCAGCGCCTGCTGGCCGGGGCCGACGTGTTGCTGACCTCGTTTCGACCCTCGGCGCTGGCACGGCTGGGGCTGGATGCGGCCACCGTGCAGGCGCGCTGGCCGCAGCTGTCGCTGGTGCGCATCGTGGGGGCCGCCGGCCCCCGGGCCGAGGAGGCCGGGCATGACCTGACCTACCAGGCCGACGCCGGTTTGCTCGACGGCCTGGCCCTGCCGCCCAGCCTGTTGGCCGACATGGCCGGCGCCCTGCTGGCCACGGAGGCGGTGCTGGCCGCCCTGCGCCAGCGCGACGCCACCGGATGCGGCGCGGTGCGGGACGTGGCGCTGGCCGACGCGGCCTCCTGGCTGGCGTTGCCGCGCCACTGGGGCCTGACCGCCCCCGGTGCGCTGCTGGGCGGCGCACACGCCGGCTACCGGGTGTACGCCTGCGCCGACGGCCGGGTGGCGGTGGCCGCGTTGGAACCCCACTTCGCCCGCCGCCTGGGCGAGGTCGCGGGCCTGGGGCCGCTGACCCCGCAGGACTGCTTGCGCCCCGCCACCACCCAGGCGTTGGCCGACTGGTTTGCCGCACGCACGCGCGCCGAACTCGACGCGCTCGCCCGCACCCACGATGTGCCGTGGGTGACGCTGGCGCCCTGATGCGCGGGTAAGCGATAACGGGCGCGTTTCGCGCCACCACAGCGGCATTTTGCGCACGGCTGCTGCATTTCGTCGCATGCCCGTGGCCGCCGGGGGCGGTCATCGGCACAGTGCGTCCATCGCCAACCCGATGGAGTCAATGCCATGCAACTCACCCCCGTTATCGCCATCCACCTCACCGCCGCGCTGGGTGCGCTCGTCACCGGGCCGGTGGCCTTGTGGGCCCGCCGCCACGGCGCGGCGCGGCCGAGGCTGCACCGCGCCTTTGGCTATGCGTGGGTCACGCTGATGCTCGTTAGCGCCGTTTCGGCGCTGTTCATCCGCGACTTTCAGCTGCCCAACGTCGCTGGTTACACGCCGATTCATCTGTTGATTCCGCTCACGCTCGCCGGCTTGTTCATGGCCTTTCGCTACCTGCTGCGCAAGAACATCGCCGGCCACCGCATGGCCATGCAGCAGCTCTACCTCGGTGCCTGCGTCGGCGCCGGCCTCTTTACCCTGCTGCCCTCGCGCTACCTCGGCCAGCTGGTCTGGGGTCAGTGGCTGGGCTGGCTTTGACCCTTCCAACCCAACATCCGAAAAGGATCCGCCATGCTGCTCAACATCGTCACCCACACCCCGCCATGGGTCTTCGTGTCGTTCGTCGTCCTGCTGTGGCTGGGCATGAAGCAATTGCTCACCCATGAGCTGAGTTTGTTGCGCGTGAGCGCGCTGGCGCTGGGCATGAGCGGCTGGTCGCTCTACAGCGTGGCCACGGCATTCAGCGGCGCGGTGCTGCCTATCCTGGTCTGGCTGGTCGCGACGGGTGTGTTGATGGCCGTCGTGCTGCGCCGCAGGCCGTTACCGTTGGCGCACTACGACCCCTCCCATCGACGCTTGACCATGCCGGGCAGCCCCGTACCGCTGGCGTTGATGATGGGCATCTTTGTCGCCAAATTCGCCGTCGGCGTTGCCTTGTCGATGCAGCCGACCCTGTCGGGCAACGGCGCATTCGCCATCGCGGTGGGTGCCGTCTACGGCGCGTTCAGCGGCGGGTTCACTGCTCGGGCGCTGCGGCTGTGGCGGCTGGCCTTCGCGCAGGACCGCCGAGGGGTATCGATCGCATGAGCCCCGATCGCCTGTATCGACCACCCATGCGGCGGGTTGAAACCCACAAAGGATTTCACGGTCCACTGCCGCTTGTGCATACTGTGGCCATGACTGCCCTGCACTTCGTCCGGACGTCGTCGCTGGCGACGCGTGTGGTGGTGGTGTTGGCTTTCAACACATTGATTGCCTCGCTGCTGCCGCGTACCAGCGGGCAGGGTTTTGCGCAAAACCTGTTGTATGCCCAGCTCATCGGGCTGGCCATCTGGGCCTTGATCGACGCAGGCCGCCGGGTTTTGTTTCGACGACGGCGTGGTTGGGACGGCGCCGTACCCATGGTGATCTGGGTTCTCGTGGCCGTGCCCCTGGGTTATGCCGGCGGCAGCATCGCGGCGGACCTGTTGCTGGGCCATCCGGCGCTGCGCTCCTGGCACGCTGCGCCTGAGCTGACGCTGCGCATGCTGCTGATTTCGCTTGCCGCTGGCGGTGCCGCGGCTTATGTGTTCGCCAGCCGCGAAATGCTCGCGCGTGCCCGGCTCGACGAAGCACACGCGCGACAGCAGGCGAGCGAAGCGCGGCTGAAACTGCTCGAATCGCAGCTCGAGCCGCACATGCTGTTCAACACGTTGGCCAACCTGCGCGCACTGGTTACCGTTGATCCGGGTGCGGCACAGGTGATGATCGATCACCTCAACAACTATCTGCGCGCCACGCTCAGTGGTTCACGCGCCGCCTGGCACCCACTGGCGGTGGAATTCGATCGGTTGCGCGACTACCTCGAGCTCATGCGGGTGCGCATGGGGTCGCGGCTGGCTTTTGATCTGTCGCTGCCGGAGGACATGCGTGCCATTCCCGTGCCACCGCTGCTGTTGCAGCCCTTGGTGGAAAACGCCATCGTCCATGGGCTCGAGCCCTCGGTGACGGGTGGCAGCATCGAGGTACAGGCCCGCCGCGGCGTCGACGCACAGGGTGGTGCCTGGTTGCTGCTGGACGTTCGTGACACCGGCGCACGGCTGCATGCGGATGTGCCGGTGCAAACGTTTGCGGGCTTTGGGCTCACCCAGGTGCGCGAGCGTCTGGCCACCTGCTACGGTCCATCGGCGACGCTGGATCTGGTGGCCGAACCCGGCCAGTTCACACGGGCCTCGCTGCGGATTCCATTGCAAAATGCCTAAGCCGCCCAACCCCACGGCGCTGATCGCCGAGGACGAGCCGCTGCTGGCCGCGGCGCTGCAAGCGGAGCTTGCGCGGGCCTGGCCCGAGCTGCGGGTGCTGTCCATCGCGGGCGATGGCCATACGGCCGTGGCGCAGGCGCTGGCTTTGCAGCCCGACGTGCTGTTCTTCGACATCCGCATGCCGGGGCTCAGTGGCCTGGAGGCCGCCGCCGAACTGGCCGAACGCTGGCCCGCCGATGTCAATGGCCGCGCCTTTCCGGCGCTGGTGTTTGTAACCGCCTACGATCAGTACGCCGTGCAGGCATTCGAGGCGCAGGCGGTTGACTACCTGCTCAAGCCGGTGCAGCCGACCCGCTTGCAAAAAACCATCGAAAAACTGCAGCGCTCAGGCATCGAGCGCAGGTCATCGGCCAGCGAAATGGAATTCGCATTGGAGACCACGCTGGCACGGCTCAGCACTCTCGCTGCCCAAGTGGCGCCGTCCGAAGCGCCCGCCTCACCCGTAACCTCACCACCCGCTGCGCCTTTGCGCACCCTGGTGTGCAGCGTGCCGGGTACGTTGGGCACAAAGGTGCGCATGGTTCCCGTGGGTGAGGTGTTGGCTCTCGATGCCGCAGACAAGTACCTGCGCGTGCTCACCGCCGATGCCGAGTACCTGATCCGCACGCCACTCAAAGACCTGCTACCCCAGCTGGACCCGACAGCGTTCTGGCAGATCCATCGCGGCACCGTGGTGCGCGCCGAAGCCATCGACTTCGTGGAACGCGACGAATCCGGTCGACTGCACCTGCGCCTGCGCGGAACGGCCGAGCGCTTCGCGGTCAGCCGTCTTTACGCGCCGCGTTTTCGGGCCATGTGACCCCGTGCACGGCCCATGCGCGCGACGACACGCCAAGCCATGACCCCAACGAACCCATCCGACCTGTCCGCGCAAGGCCTCTCCAGCGCCGAAGCGGCCGACCGGCTGCGCCGTGAAGGCCCCAATGCGTTGCCCAGCGGGCAGCGGCGCACCTGGATCACCATCGTTGCGGAGACGGCCCGGGAACCCATGTTCCTGCTGCTCTTGGCCGCCGCCGCGCTCTACCTGGTTTTGGGGGAGCTGCACGAAGGGCTGGTCCTGTTGGGTTTGGTGCTGGTCACGCTGGGCCTGACGCTGTACCAGGAGGGCAAAACCGAGCGCGCCATCGAGGCCCTGCGCGACCTCACCAGCCCGCGCGCGCTGGTCATCCGCGATGGGCAGCGGCGGCGGATTGCAGGGCGCGAGGTGGTGCGTGGCGAGCCGGCGCCCGCGCGGCCCGGTGGCGACGGTACGCCCTATCTCTACTCCGGCACCCTGGTCGTCGCGGGCCAGGGGGTGGCGCGGGTGAGCGCCACCGGCGCCAACACCGAAATCGGCTGCATCGGCGCCGCCCTGGGCACGCTGGGTGCCACGTCCGCCTTGTGCGTGGACAAGACCGGCACGCTCACCGAAAACCGCATGACCATGGTGCGGCTGTGGGCCGGCGGCCAAACCTTCGCCGTGGAGGACGCCACCGCCGCCGGGCTGCCGCGGCACCGACGTCGCGCGCGAGGCGGCCGCCTTGGTCTTGCTCGACGACAACTTCGCCTCCATCGTGAACGCGGTGCGGCTGGGGCGGCGCATTTTCGACAATATGCAAAAGTCCATGTCCTACATCCTGGCGGTGCACGTGCCGATCGCCGGCATGGCGCTGCTGCCGGTGCTGTTGGGCCAGCCGGCCTTGCTGTTTCCCATGCACATCGCGTTTCTCGAACTCATCATCGACCCGTCGTGCTCGCTGGTGTTCGAGAACGAGCCGGCGGAAGCGGACGTCATGCAGCGGCCGCCTTCGGCCTTGGGCTGGCCAGCGTGGTGTGGTTGGGGCTGCTGCCACGCTGGCGCCGCAGGAGCACCGCATGAGCCCAGACCCTGCCACCGCCATGGCGCCACCGCCCGTCGATGCACAGCGCCTCAACCGCGGCTGCGTTTGCCGCACCCTCGATCCGCAGCGCCTGCGCCAGCAGCTGGAGCAGGAGCCGGCGCTGGCGGGCTTGTACGACCAGATGGCCGCAACCCGCCCCACGCTGTTTTCCGCGACGGCGGTGTTCATCTCGGTGGAGCAGCGCCGCGCCATGGTGGCCATCGTGTCGGCCGTGGAGGCGGTGGTGGCCCTGCCCGCCTACCAGGAGGCGGCGCTGGCGCGGGCGCCGGCCATTGCGCGCCTCGACCACGGGCCGCGTGGCGTCTTCATGGGTTACGACTTTCACCTCGGCGGGCAGGGGCCGCGGCTCATCGAGATCAACACCAACGCCGGTGGCGCACTGCTCAATGCGGCGCTGGCGCGGGCCCAGACCGCCTGCTGCCGCGAGACGGCCTGGGCGTTTCGGCCCAGCGCTGACCTGGAGCATCTGGAGGCCACCTTCCTGGCCATGTTCCAGGCGGAATGGCGCCGCCAGCGCGCGCATGCCCCGCTGACGCGCGTGGCCATCGTCGACGACGACCCCCCGGGGCAATACCTCTACCCGGAGTTCCTACTGTTCGAAAGGCTGTTTGCGCGCGCCGGCATCGAGGCCGTCGTCGCCGACGCGGGCGCCTTGGTCTGGCGCGACGGCCGCCTGTGGCACGACGGGCTACCCATCGATCTGGTGTACAACCGCCTCACGGATTTTGACCTCGACGAGGACCGCCACGCCGCCCTGCGCCGGGCCTACGAGGCCGGCGCCGTCGTCCTCACGCCGCATCCACGTGCGCACGCGCTGTACGCCGACAAGCGCAACCTCATGCTGTTGAGCGACGCATCGGCCCTTGCGCGGTTGGGCGCACCATCCGCGGTGGTGGCGGTGTTGCAGGACGGTGTGCCGCGCACCGAGGCGGTCACGGCGACAGCGGCGCAGCGCCTGTGGGCGCAGCGCCGTGGCCTGTTCTTCAAACCCGCGTCCGGCTACGGCAGCAAGGCGGCTTACCGCGGTGACAAGCTCACGCGCCGGGTGTGGGAGGCCATCCTGGCCGGTGACTACGTGGCCCAGGCGATGGCCCCGCCCAGCGAGCGCCTGACCGAGGTGGACGGGCAGCTCACCGACTTCAAACTCGACGTGCGCGCTTACGTCTATGGTGGCGACATCCAGCTCATCGCCGCGCGCCTGTATGCCGGCCAGACCACCAACTTCCGCACGCCCGGCGGCGGCTTCGCGCCGGTGTTCGTGGTGCCGCCGCCCGAGGAGGTGGAAGCCGCCGAGCCGCGATGAGCGGCGGCGGTAAGTGTGATGTAGGTGGCGAAAATAGAATAATATATACCCAAGCCCTTAACAGGCCGTTGAAAAAATACCCTTCGAACGCACCAGTGACGCTGCTTTCGAAGAAACGAGCCGCCCAGACGTGGCTGCGCAGCGATTGCGACGTGCATTTCGGCCGGTTTGCAGGCCGTTTTGCC